>DATHDR010000102.1:0-6272 GCA_035318965.1 Verrucomicrobiia bacterium
CTCGGCATCGGGACTACGTTCCCGCTATACCTGACCGCGGTCCAGACCGCCCTTCCCCGCCAGTACCTCGGCGTCGCTTCGAGCCAGATTCAGTTCTGGCGCAACCTGGGCGGCACGGTTGGAAGCGCCATCCTCGGCGCAGTCCTTGCGAACCGGCTGCCTGACTATCTGAAGACCCGGGTCGCCGACCTCCACCTGCCGGCGCAGGTGCAAAACACCCTCCCCAAGGGCGGCAGCGCGAACTCGATCCTGGACCCCACGCTGTTGGCCAAGCTCCCGAGCTCGTTCGTCAACGCCATCCGCTGGGCCCTGTCCGACACCCTGCACGACATCTACATCTTTGCCGGCCTGGTCCTGGTGGTAGCCCTGGTCTCGACCGTCTTCATGAAGGAGGTTCCGCTGACCGGAACCCGACCTGGGATGGCCGACGACGAGGTCCCGCTGGATGAGACAGTCGACAGCGAACAGGAGCGTCCGCGCACCGCCGTGAGCGCCTAGTCTCCCGGTCTTAAAGGCCTTTCTCCAAATTCGGTTCAAGCGAGTTAGAATCGCCACCGCAACGCTGGAGGGGTAGACCGGTCGTCTGCGTCCGGGCCTCTGAGCGAGATTACTAGGGAGGCCAGGACGGTGAGTTTCGTGGATCGGACCTTAACGTGTCGCGACTGCGGGCGTGAATTTCTCTTTACGGCGGGGGAGCAGGAGTTCTATCAATCGCGCGGGCTCCAGAACGAGCCTCGGCGCTGCCCGGAGTGCCGGGCGGCCCGAAGAACGTCTGAGGGCAACGGTCGGTCGAGGGTCATGCACGACGTGATCTGCTCGAACTGCGGAAAGCAGACCCAGGTGCCCTTCGTGCCGACGGGCGCGAGGCCGGTTTACTGCCTGGACTGCTTCCAGACGGCCGGCCGCCGCTAAAGGTAAGCCGCTCCTGCTGAGAGGGAACCGAAATCGGTTCCCTCTTTTCATTTCAGTCCAAAGCGATGGCGATTGGGCGGACGGGCGAGCCTGTGGCGCCGCGCATCTTGAGCGGCAGGCAGACGAAGGCGAACTCGTGCACGTTGGCCGATGCCAGCTCCTCCAGGTTCAGGTTCTCAATGATCGGCACCCCGGCCCGGACCAGCAGCAAGACGTGGCCTGGCAGAGTCACACCCAGCCCTGGATCGGTGGGCCCGATCACGTCCCACGCCATGTTGTCGGCGCCCACCGCCCTCACCTTCCTGTCGATCAGCCAGCCAGACCCGGCGGCGCTCACGCCCGCCCCTTTGAGGTAGGCGTCCGGCTCTGACCACAGGGCCCCGTAACCGGTGCGGACGAGCACCACGTCCCCCGCTCGAACCTCGACACCGGCATTCTTGGCCGCCTTTTCGAGTTCCTCCGGCGTGATCGAGTGGTCTGGCGGAAGGCGCTTGGGCCCGGCCACATCCAGCAGAATGCCTCGTGCCACCAGCGGCGCCATGGTGTCCACGCCGAGAACTCGAAACCCGACCGAGGTCTGGACGCCGCTGTCCACGTGCACGCCTCCGTGCAGCGTCAGGTTCTCCGCCTGGTGCGCCAGCGCGTCGATGTGCGTCCCCGAGTGCTCGGGCATGACGACGATGCCCGACGCCCCGGTGCGCGCCTCCGGAGCGCCGCGCGCGTGGTGGCGGTGGAGGAAGTAGTTGAAGCCGGGCTGGTGAGCCGGATGCGATGGCGCGCCCGCGTAGCGGAGCTGTTCGAGGTCGAAGACGCGGGCGGACCCTAGGGCTTCGAGTAAGTCGGACAAGCTACTCGCGGTAGCGGTAGACGATGCGCCCACGCGAGAGGTCGTACGGCGACAGCTCCACGCGGATGCGGTCGCCGGGCGTGATGCGGATGAAGTAGCGGCGCATCCGGCCCGCCGCATAGGCGATGAGCTTGTGACCGTTCTCGAGCTCGACCTCGAACATCGCGTTGGGCAACGCCTGCGCGACGACGGCATCCATCACTACGGCGGCCTCTTTCTGGTCGCCATCATCACGTTCGGTCTTGCGCGCCTTCTCCGGACGACGCGGACCCCTGCGCTGACTCTTGAACTTTCCCAAGACTCGTGAAGTCTAAAGGCGTGGGGCAGCGCCCGCGAGGCGCGCCTCGATCGACGCCGCCAGCTCGGCCGAAAGCCGATCGACTGCGACGAGGCGCCTGATGGTCTCCAACCAGCGGCCATCTTTGCGCACCGCTTCCGCGATCAATTTGCAGCCGCCGTCGAGATCGCCGCCCTGGGCGAACGTGAGCCCAGCCCAAAAGCGGAGCTCGATCATCTCGGGCGCGATTTCGATCGCCTCTCGAATCTTGGCAATGGCCGCGGCCTTGTCACCGGACTCCTCCAGGTGGTCGGCATCGCCCGCGGTCATGTACGCCCGCTTGATGCGCAACAAGCGCCGGAGCTCGACCAGTGGCTCCGCGGCGTCTTCGACGCGCAGGTCGATGATGCGGTCGACCCACGGACGGCCGGTCCCGGTCGCGGCCACGACCAGCATCGCGGCCGACTGCTTACCTCGGATGTCTCCCCCCTCGGCCTCGGCGGCGTCGAGGGCGGCCATCATGCGCTCGGCCAGCGGAGCATCGGTTGTCGTGTATGCGTGAGCCATGGCCGCCCACACGGTTTCCTTCTCCATGAGGTTGGCCTGGCAGCTGAATCCATCGCCTGTCACGTGGCCGGCTGCAGGGATGCATTTGCCGCCGGTATGGGCGGCGACGCTGCCCCTGGCATCGACGATTGCGCACTGACGAACCTCGGCCTGCGGATCGCCGGCGGTCAGGGCTTTGAGCGCCTGCTCGGCGGTGTAGCCCGCCTGCATGAGCTCGAGGCCAAGCGGGCCGTAGCTGATGTTGACCATCGACTGCGTCGCCACCGCACCCACGCCGGAAAGCGCCCAGGGCACGGCCGGGCTCACCTGGAAGTAGTGCGACTGAACTGCGACGCCGAACTCGCCGGTCTTCTTATCGCGCGCGACGATCGAGTAGGTCATGGCGATCGGTATCGTAAAGCCGCGGTGGCGTACTACAAGAAGCCCGGCTGGTTCACGAAGAATGTTTTCAACCGCTCTGTTGAGCTGATGACCCGCGCCGGCGTCAGTGTGTGGGGCTCGCGCATCATTCGGGTTCGCGGCCGCAAGTCCGGCGAGTGGCACAGCCATCCGGTCAACCTCCTGACCTACGAGGGCCGCCGGCACCTGGTCGCGCCGCGCGGCCTGACCCAGTGGGTCCGCAACATTCGCGCCGCTGGCGGCGGCGAGCTGGTCCTCGGCCGCAACGTCCAACCCTTCAAGGCGATCGAGATCTCAGACGAGGAGAAGATCCCGATCCTTCGCGCTTACCTGAAGCGGTGGAAGGTCGAGGTCGGCATTTTCTTCCAGGGCGTCAGCGACGATTCACCGGAGAAAGAGTTGAAGCGCATCGCTCCCGATCACCCGGTCTTCCGGATCGAGCCGCTTCAGTCCTCGTAGGGGAGCTCGCGCGGCTTCGACGCGCGCCAGCGTTCGATCCAGGAGCCCTGGAGGTCGGGCTGCCGTGGCTCTGCGGCGAGGGTACGCACCGCCTTCTCGATCCGTGCTGTGAACTCCCGCGAGCCCTCCTTGGGTAGAGGCGACATCGGCTTGCCGATGCGGACTCGAACCGGCCCGGGGAGCGGCAGCTTCTGGCCTCTCGGCATGATCTGGTAAGCGCCGCGGATATGCATCGGCACGACCGGCGTGCCGGTCTCGTTGGCGAGATGTCCGACGCCGGGCTTGAACTCCTGGATGCGGCCGTCTGGCGACCGGCTGCCCTCAGGAAAGAGCACAAGATTCCAGCCGGACTTCAGAAGCTGGCTCGAGCTGTGCAGCTGTGCCTGCGCCCCGCCGGTCCGCGAGAAGGGAAACGTGTTGAGAAAGAGGCTGACGATGTTGCCGAGTAGCGGCCGCTTGAACCAGTAGTCGGCCGCTGCGGCCACCACCGTCCGTTCGCGAGCACGGTCGGTGAGCGCGTGGAGGATCAGCGAGGTGTCCGCGTGGCTCGAGTGATTGGCGGCGAAGATCACCGGCCGCTCGAGCTCGCGCACCCATTCGCGTCCCTCCACCTTCGGGTGAGCCATGACTTCGGTGAAGGGCAGCAGCAAGCCGCGCTGGATCAGGTAGCGGATCGAGCGCACCGGCTCCTGGCGCGCCCAGCCGAGGTCGCTCGCCGGCGCGGGGACGACGGCTCCTCGCTCGGGCCACGTATGCGGCCGGGGGGTGTCCCAGTGCCAGGCGCGGCGCACGCGCTGCACGTCGTCCTTGATGCGACCGACGGTGCCAACCAGGCCGCTTAGCCCGCCCTCTCCGGAGTACCAGGGCACCTATTCGACGTCCGCGAGCATGATCGGCGGCATGCGCATGTGAGTCACGCTGGGATGACGCCCAACCGTTTGCTCGGCCATCTCGAATGCGTCTTCCAGCGTCGTCGCCGCCTTGAAGCCCAGGCGGTGAACGACCTCGCGCTCCCCGCCCACGATGATGATGTCGCCCGCATGCTCCATCGCGTGAGCCGCCCAGTACCAGGCGTAGAACGGATGCGCGCCGTGGTACGCGTGTGACTTGCGATATAGCTGCCTGAACCACGGGTCCTCGGCGAAACGCAGCTCGTACTTTTTCTCGATCTCGGCCGGATCGGTGGTGTCGGCCAGCACCTCGTCGTAGAAGTCGATGTAGCTCGGGTGCTGAACCGCGTCGAACTCGTAGCGGCATGGGTGCGTGAGGATGAGCACGCCACCTTTCCTCAGCACAGGCTTGTTGCGGTAAAAGTTGAAGAGGTACCCGACCCCCATGCAGACCACGAGGATCGGATTCATCGGCGCATTGACGTTGTAGGGGCCGAGATACGGCACACCCATCGTCACGATGTCGGTCTGGCCCTCGACTCTGACGCTCAACTGGTTGCGCACCGCTTCGAGCGTCTTGTCGTGAACGGCGTCGACCTGGCCCGCCTGGACGGTCGTCAAGCCGTACGGCGCCCGCATGGCGTGGAAAATATTCCGCTTGAACGCGGTCGGCGCGAGGTCCGTCATCTGCTTCATGCCGAGAAACATCGCCTGGTCTTGAGCGGTCCAGTCCGTCTCGCGCTTCTGCATGAAGTTGGCGATCGCCGGGAACGCATGGTTGTTGACGGTCGTCTCGATGTGAAACACGCGGACGGTATCCTCGATCAGCTGACCCTGCCTGATGCACGAGTGGTGCAGCGCGGAGTCGGGCGGGTTCATGTACGAGCGCGAGCCCAGCAGCGTCTTCACGTTGTGATGCGCGCGAATCCCGCGATATGAGGCGAGGCCCGTGGACATCGACTTATGCCCGCCGTCCATCGGGACCAGGGTGAGGTTCACGTAGACGACGAGGTCGGATTCCGCGGCGCGCTTGTGCAGCGTGACCTCTTCCCCCTCCGACGTCTTGCCGATGTAGACGTTGAGCTCCGGGTCCTCCCCATCGTGTTGGTACAGGCGGTCGGGCCAGAAGGTGCTGAAGATTCGCTCGCCGACGATGTGCCGGATCTCGTCCTCCGTCATACGCCGGTGAAGGCCGAGCGCAGCGATCAGGTGGATGTCCTCGACACCAGCCTCTGCCGCCATGTCGATCACCTCTTCCATCACCAGCTGGCGCACGTCTGGCGCGGCCATCGGCGGCAGGGGAAGCGAGAGGTCGTCGAACGCGATGGTCAGCTTCATCCCTCTGCGCAGCAGGGATTTCAGCGGGTCGTCCTCGAGCGGCTTGCCTAGCGCTCGCTTGATCGCTCTCTCAGGGTGGGCGATCGGCTCGATCGGGTCGGGCGGGTAGACGATGCGCGCGCCAAGCGGAAGCTTCTCGAGCCGCACGCCCTCGCCGAAATGGAAGAGCACGGGCGGCGTGTTGCGATCGACTTCGATGACTGCTCCGGGACGGGGCACTAGGCTTTCAATCCTCGCAGATCGAATGCGACCTTCACGGCGCCCAGCTTTCCGGCGCTCATTGCGTACGCGATCGCATCGCGATATTCGCCAAGGCCGAACATTGGGCCGGTGAGCGTCTCGAGATGCAGCTCTGGCGCCGCTTCCAGGGCGAGCTGAAAGGTTCGCTTTCCCTTTTTCTTGGGCTCTGCGCCGTACGCATACGCGCCCATCACGGTCAGCTCACGCTGCCAGATCGGCGCCCAGTCGACCCTCTCCTCACCGGGCATGCCGACCGCAATCACCGTTCCGCCCTCGCGCGTGAAACGAACCGCGTCGTTCAGCGCGTCGGCGCGGCCCACGCACTCGAAGGTCACGTCGGCGC
>DATHDR010000103.1:0-3661 GCA_035318965.1 Verrucomicrobiia bacterium
GAGCGCCGAGTCTTGATGCCCCCCGTGCACCGCGACGCACCACAGAGTTGTGGTTAGTGAGGCGCCGCCCTATGCATGTCTTCGTGAATGACATGACCATCGTGCCATTCAGGCTCAGACTCGAGGTGTTGTAACAGGCGCCGATACTCAGCATCCATCTCAGGACTCCCGGCCTTCATACGAACTCGTCCCATGCCTCGCCCACCTCGGTGGCCGCCTCCTTCCCGCGCCCGCGCAGAACCACAGGACGATGGTCGTAGCCGGCGGCACCCAAGGAATAGCCCAAGAAGCCGTCGCTGTGAATCACGGTGCCGGCGACTCAGTCCGTCATTCGGAAGCGCCCGCCCGAGCCGAGTTGCTCGGTGCGGGCGCCCCAGGCATCTGCTTACGCTCGGACAGTCGACATCGCGGGCGCCGCCTCGGACCGCACCATCAACCGCCCCGCCTCCCAGTCGGAGTCAGAGGTCAACAGCACCCTGAGTCCGACCGCGGCGAGACCCGTGGCGAAGACCGCGTCGCTGACAACGCTGATGAGGGCGTCAGGGAGGCCGATAGTGCCGCCCACGATGTCGATCACCACGCCGACCGCTATGGCGGGACCAGCCCAGCGGTAGCCGAATCCGGAACGCCAGACAGCGATCCCGAAGACGATGAGGCCCACAGCGAACAGATCGTGGCCCAGAACCAAAGGCAGGCCGGCGGGGTTCTGCATGGTTTTGTCGATGAACGCGGCCATCGCCTGGCGGTCCACACCCGGACCCGCCATTGCCCAAAGCATGAGCTGCAGCCCGCTCAGCGCCAGATGGGCAAGACACACGCCGGCCAGGGTCAAGATCGCCGCCACATGGCCGAGCACGACGCCGCGCATCCGTGTCACGTGTAAGAGGGCGAAGACGGCGGGAATGAACAGGATGGCGGAAGCGATGCCGAAGTAGATGTCGGCCAGCATCACGTCGTGATTGCGGGCGGCGATATCGAGCTGCGCGGCGCCGTTGCCGTCGCTTGCCGGATAGGTGATCTCCGCGATGGCGAAAAAGATCGGCGCCAGGATGAGGCAGAGGCCTCCCAGCGTCCGCCGGAAGTTGGTCGGATCCCAGATCTTGAGCATTTTCAGTTCTCCATTACTTGGTTTTCGGGCTCGGCCGCGCCCGTTGTCGCCAAGCTAAGCCGCGCTCGCGTCAATCCCTACCCGGCGCCTTGCAGAACTGCCTGCGGTTGTGATTACGGATTTCCGCGTTGCATTTTCCGGCACACCTCCAGGACTTCAGGTCACCCTCGGGCGAAGATGTATCCGTGACGGCACGATCCGCAAACGCGTGGTGGCTGCTGCCCGGTGCCTTTGCCCTCGTGGCGGTGGCCGTGCTCGACCTCCGCGGCGGGCAGCTCTCAGGCGCGGCGGTCGACGTCGGCACCGGCGTTGCCTGGTACCTTGCCGCGGCGCTGTGTTATATGGCGCGTCCCGCCAATCGGGCGGCGTGGCTCTTCCTTGTAGTGGCCACATTGCTCGAGATCGGCAAGGGTCTCGGCGCCGCCGTGTCACTGGCAGCCACCACGAATCCGGAGGTCGCGCACGCGTGGGCGGCGGTGGTCCTGGTGGACGCCGCCGGGTGGGCGGTGACAGCCGCCGGCATCGCGCTTTTTGCGATCTTTCCGGATGGGAAATACCAGCGCTCGTACGAACGCTGGATAGTGCGCGTCCTGCCGCCGGCATTCCTGCCGTTGCAGCTGCTGCAGCTGGTCGGGTCGTCTCGAGTCGGCACGAGTCAGTTCGGTTGGTTGACCCTCGACGCGCCGAGCCCGATCTATGTGCGCGGGCTTGATCTGGTGGGCGCGTCTGCGGGGGCGCTGATGGATGCCAACATCCTCGTGGTCGTTCCGGCGCTGGGACTGCTGCTCTTGCGCTACCGCCGCTTCGGCGACGAGCAGCGCCGCCAGATCAAGTGGCCGCTCTATGCCGTCGTGCTGTCGGCGATCAGCGTGGTGATCCTCGCTTTTGGAGCCGGCCCACCCGCCATTCCGTTCTGGGTGGCCGCCGTGCAGTACGTCGGCACGCAGGCCTTGCTGCCGGTCGGCCTGGCCATGGGCATCGTCGTGTACAAGGGGCTGGACATTGAGGACGTCATCCGGCGGTCGGTCGTGTACGGCGTGCTATGGACACTGATCGCCGCAGCTTATGTTTTCGTGGCGGCGGCCTTCGGGATCGCCGTTGGCCAGCGCGTGCCGCTCGCGCTTGCCGTCTTGCTGGCGATCGCGGCAGCCCTGCTCTTCCAGCCCGCTCGCCGGCGCCTCGAACGGCTGGCCGATCGTCTGGTCTTCGGCCATCGCCTCTCCGGATACGAGCTGATCAGCCAGCTCGGGGTGCGCCTCCAGACCGCTGCCGCGCCGGAAGACGTGGCAGGGAGCGTGGCCGCCGCCGTCCAGGCCGGCCTGCGCGCTAGTTGGGTTCGCGTCACGCTTGATCGGCCCCAACCAACGCCTGTCGCGACCGCGGGAAACGCAGGATCAGGAGGGGCGGCCGTCTCCCTGTCGGCGCCGCTCATCCATGACGGCCACAGCATCGGTGTAATCGAATGCGGTCCGAAGGTTGAAGCGGGTTACGAGGACGCGGACCAGGAGTTGCTCAACAGCTTGGGTCGACAGGCCGCTCTAGCGATCCGTAACTCGCAGCTTTCGGCTGAGCTCTCCGATCGCCTCGAGGAGCTCGCCGCCTCTCGCGCGCGGCTCGTGCAGGCCGAGGAGGCTGGCCGGCGCCGGCTCGAGCGCGATTTGCACGACGGCGTCCAGCAGGAGTTGGTGGGTGTCTTGGCCAGGCTTGGATTGGCGCGGAACCAGCTGAAACGGGACCCCCAATTGGCCGAAGCGACGCTGCGCGACGCCCAGGTGGATGCTCAGCGCGCACTGGAGGGGCTGCAGGAGGTGGCGCGTGGAATCCACCCGGCGATCCTCACCGACCGTGGTCTGGTCGAAGCTGTCGCGGAGAGGGCGACGCGAATGCCGATCCCGGTCGAGATCCATGCCAATGGCATGGGGATGGGGGCACGCTTCTCGCTCGAACTCGAGGGCGCGGCGTACTTCTTCGTCTCCGAAGGCCTTGCCAACATCCTCAAATACGCCGCTGCCACCCGCGTCCACGTGCGATTTCACAGCGGTGGAGGCCACTTGGTCATTGAGGTCGAGGATGACGGTCGGGGCTTCGAGCCAAGCCTGGTCAAACTCTCGGGCTTGCGGGGTCTTCAGGATCGCGTCGAGACGCTGGACGGACGTATGGACGTGGCGAGCCGCCCGGGCCATGGGACGCAGTTGCGCGCGCAATTGCCTCTTACTAGAGAGCGATCGTGACTGAGCGGCTGCGCATCGTCATCGCTGAGGACAACTACCTTGTGCGCGAGGGCACGAGGCGCCTGCTCGAGGATTCCGGGCAGGTTGAGGTGATGGCCTGCGTGAGCAACGCCGAAGAGCTCCTACGGGCTGTCGATGGACTCCGCCCGGATGCCGTCCTGACCGACATCCGAATGCCGCCCGGCCACCAGGTAGAGGGGATCGAAGCCGCGCACGCGATTCGGAAACAACATCCAGGGATCGGCGTGCTCGTCCTTTCACAGCATTCCGACGCCGCCTATGCGGTGCAGCTGTTGAAGGACGGGACGGGCGGCCTTGGCTA
>DATHDR010000104.1:0-8202 GCA_035318965.1 Verrucomicrobiia bacterium
CGCTGGGTCCTCCCAGTGGTCGATGTCGTTCTGCGTGAGGTCGAGCCAGATGGCAAGGTGTCGCTGCGGGCAGTCGGTTCCAGCGCCAGGGCAGGCCGCGACGTTGTCGCGCGTGAGTGTGTCAAACAGAGTTCCGCCGCGCGAGGTGAAGCTGATGTTCACGACCCACGCCACGCCATTCTGGTCGATGGCCGCGGTGGCGCTCTGGATGTCGTCTCCAGTCAGGCCTGTAAAGGCAGGTTTGTAGCCTGGTTGAGGCCCGCTCGTCACCTTGTCGTCGGGCACCCACTTCGTATAGACCAGCTTCGAGATGGCGCCGATCGTTTTCTGCGCCTGGTCGGCCGTCACGCCGGCCAGGTCGACAGTGATCCGGTCGTAGTTGCTGCCTGCACCGCGGATCTCCGGCTCGCTCACGTTGAGCCCGTTGACGCGCTTGTTGATGACCTGGATCGTGCGCTGCTGGACGTCAGCCCGCGACTGCCCGGCCGGAAAGTTGGTGAGCTGATAGTCGATGTGGGTTCCACCCGCCAGGTCGAGGCCGCGGTGGATGTACAGCTGCCAGCCGCCGAAGTTCGGCGGCAGTCCCGGGACGTTGCCAGTGAGCGGGTAATGGTTGGCGATCCGGTAGATGTAGCCGGCCCCGTCGACGAACAGCGAGAACGCCAGAACGACAACTATGAATAGGCGGACTGGCCAGCTGAGGACTAATTGCACGGCCGATCAGTCTACCGAGGGCTCGTTTGCTGCTGCCGCCCAGAAGAGTCCCAGCTACTTCCAAGTCGTCTTCCTTCCCGGTCTGAAATCGCGGTGGTTGGGTGCGGATTTCAGACCGAAGTGAACGATGGCGCCGGTGGTCTGGGTTTCCCAGACCACCAGACCCAGGGAAACTCAATCGCGCGGGAGCGGAGTGCTTGAAATCGGCAAGGCAAAGCGGGCGACATCCTTCACGCTCAGCGTTGCCGGAAGACTAGGTTCAGGACGACCGTCAGGACGATGGACAGGATGATGCTTGTGGCGATCGGGATGTACACGGTGACGCCCCCGCTTCGGAAAGTCAGGTCGCCAGGAAGGTGGAACCGGCCGAAGAGCATCAAGGCGCCGCCGATCAACACAAGCAGCACGCCGAAGACAAGCAGCAGCCTGCCTACGTCTTGCACACCTCTCAGAGTAGGCGGGTTTGTTGAGGTCCAGGGTCGGGTGGTGTGATCCCGAGGTGCCGGTAGGCGAGCTCCGTCGCCACGCGGCCACGCGAGGTCCGGGCCAAGAAGCCGATCTGGATGAGGTACGGCTCGTGTACGTCCTCGATGGTCTCCCGCTCCTCCGACAGCGAGGTTGCCATGGTGTCGAGCCCGACCGGGCCACCATTGAACTTCTTGATCAGCGTCTCGAGGAGCTGGCGGTCGAGCGGCTCGAGGCCCAGCTCGTCGATGTCCAGCATCGCCAGCGCTTGTCTGGTGATGTCGACGGTGCCCCGGCCGTCGCCCCTGACCTGGGCGAAGTCGCGCACGCGGCGCAGCAAGCGGTTGGCAATGCGCGGTGTGCCGCGCGCGCGGCGTGCAATCTCTGAGACGGCTTCTGGGGGAACCTCGATGTCCAGGATTCGAGCAGACCGGGCCACGATCTTCTCCAGCTCGGCCTTCGTATAGAAGTCCAGCCTGTAGACGGCGCCGAAGCGGTCACGCAGCGGTCCGCTGAGCAGCCCCTGCCGTGTGGTCGCGCCGACGCACGTGAAGTGCGGGAGCGGCAGGGTCGCGGCGCTCGCGCCCACTCCCTTGCCGAGGACCGCGTCGAAGCGGAAATCCTCCAGCGCCGGATACAGCGACTCCTCGACGACGCTGTTGAGGCGGTGGATCTCGTCGATGAAGAAGACGTCTCGCGTGCTGAGGTTCAGGAGGATCGAGCCGAGCGCGCCCTGGTGGTCGATCGCCGGACCAGAGCTGACCTTGATCGCGACGCCAAGCTCGTTGGCGATGATGTGCGCCAGAGTCGTCTTGCCGAGACCCGGCGGACCGCACAGCAGGACGTGCTCCACGGGCTCGCCGCGCCGGCGGGCCGCCTCCAGCAGGATGTCCAGGTTCTCGCGCACCTGCTCCTGGCCGACATACTCGGCAAGCATCCTTGGGCGCAGCGTCAGGTCGAACTGCTCGTCGTCGGCGCGTGCGTCGAGGACGATGTCTCCGGTCACTTACGTCCCAGGGCTCTCAATGCGAGCGCGAGCGCTTCCTGTGTCGACGGCGTCACCTTCCAGTCGACCGATTCGATGCCCACACGCGCCTCCTGCGAGGAAAACCCCAGGTTCCGAAGCGCCGACTCGACCGCCTTCGGCACGGCGCCGTCGCCGGCGATCGCCGCGGCCCGGGGGACTACCTCCATCTCCGCGAGCGCGTCGAGGCGCGGCTTGAGCTCGATGATCACCTTGGCCGCGGTGCGCGGCCCCACCCCGCTCGCACGCCTGATCGGTGTGGCGTCTTCGCTCACGATCGCTCGCTTCAGCACGTCGAGGCTCGCCGAGCTGAGGATGTTGAGCCCAACCTTCGGACCGACGCCGTCGACCTGGATCAGCATCTCGAACATGTCGAGCTCTTCGACGGTGGCGAATCCGTAGAGCGCGAGCTGATCCTCTCTGACCTGGGTGTGGATGTGCAGCTCGACGTCTCCTCCAGGAGGCGGGAGCTGCTGGCGAGTGCCTGATGCAACGCTGACCATGTAGCCCACGCCTCCGACGTCGAGCACAACGAAATCAATTCCCGATCGCCGGACGACTCCGCTGAGGTGCGCAATCATGGAAGAGGCGCCCTGCGCTCGCCCGGCGTGACTGCCGCCCGGGTGAACCGCCTGCTGCGCGCGTGGCAGACAGCGATCGCGATGGCATCGCGGGCGTGGTCGTCGAGACGGCCTTCCGGGACTTTGACCTGCGCCGCGAGCATGCGCGCGATCTGCGCCTTGTCGGCGTTGCCGTAGCCGGTGAGGATGACTTTGACCTGGCTCGGCTTGTACTCGAAGACAGGAACGCCACGCTCCTCGAGCACGGCGAGGATCGCTCCACGCGCCTGCGCCACCGCGACCGCGCTGGTCGCGTTCCGGCCCATGAACAGCTCCTCGAGGGAAGCTTCCGCGGGCGGGTTTTCGTCGAGCAGCCGGCGAAGGTGTTGCGTGATGATGAGCAATCTCTCACCGTCGCGCCCGGGACGGGTGATCACAGTGCTGCAGGCCAGCACGAGGTTGGGTTCTGCGAACAATGCAAATCCTGTGCTCGCGAGCCCAGGGTCGATCCCGAGGATCAGTCCGTTTGCCGAGCTCGACATCTATCCATCAGGTTCTACACCTGTGCTGAGACGCGTTCAAGTACGTTAAGCGCGGTGAGGACGTTGTCCTCACCGCGGGGAACTCCACGCCACGATTGGGAGGCGCTTCGAATATGAACGTTTGGGGACGGCCGGAGTAAATCCGGCCTACTTGCGAGCTTTCAATTAATTCCATTCATACCTGTGCTGAGACGCGTTCAAGGATGTTGGTTGGAATATCGAAATTAGCGTAGACCTGCTGGACGTCGTCGTCCTCCTCGAGGGACTCCATCAACCTCAGCACGGCGGCTGCTTTGTCTTCATCGACGGCGACCGTCTGCTTGGGCTGCATCGTGATCTCGGCGTTGTCGATCGTGACGCCGAGCTGCTCCACCGCCGCCTTCACCTTCTCGAAGCTGTTTGGCGGCGTGGTGATCTCCACCGACTTGCCGTCGACCTGCACGTCATCGGCGCCTGCTTCGATCGCCGCGAGCCCGACCTCCTCGGGGTCCACCTTTCCGGCATTCACGGTGATGACCCCTTTGCGCTCGAACATCCAGCCCACAGAGTTGGACTCGCCGAGGTTGCCGCCGAGCTTGGCGAACCGGTGGCGGATGGAGGCGGAGGTGCGGTTGCGGTTGTCAGTGAATGCATCGACCATGACCGCGACGCCGGCCGGCCCATAGCCCTCGTAGCGGACCTCTTCCAGCCTCTCGCCGGCGAGCTCCCCCGTCCCCCGCTTGATGGCGTTCTGGATCTTGTCGGTCGGCATGTTGATCTCGCGCGCCTTTTGCATCGCGAGGCGCAGCCGGAAGTTGCCGTCCTGGTTCCCGCCGCCCTCTTTCGCGGCGATCGTGATCTCACGGCTGGCGCGGGTGAACGCCTGCCCTCGCTTGGCGTCGACGATCGCCTTTTTGTGCTTGATGCCGGCCCATTTCGAATGCCCTGACACTACGGGAGCCCTCCGAACATACTTTCGTTCATTCTACTTGACGCGTATTCGAACGAAATTTCTTTTGCCCGCCTGAAGGACGTCGCCGTCCTTGAGCGCTGCGTTCTCGGCGGCCTTATCTCCGTTGATCCGAATTCCTCCCTGCTCGACTAGCCGACGCGCATCGCCACCACTTTTCGCGAATCCCACTTCGACCAGGGTGCCGAGCAGGTCATTCGGGTTGGTGGCAACGTGTTCCGGTACCTCTTCGGGAGTTGAGTGCTTGCGGAACTTCACGTCGAAGTCCTCTTCGGCCCGCCGTGCGGCTTCCTCGCCGTGGAGGCGCTTGACCAGCTGGTGAGCGAGCATCGCTTTGGCATCGCGCGGTTTCATCGCCAGCACGTCGGCCTGCTGCTTTGCATCAAAGCCGGAGATCAAGCGGACGTATTTTTCGGTCAGCTGGTCGGGGATCGACATGGTCTTCCCGTAGATCTCCTCCGGCGGCTCGTTGATGCCGATGTAGTTGCCGAGCGATTTGCTCATCTTCTGGACCCCGTCGGTTCCTTCTAGCAGGGGAAACACCGCGACGTCCTGGGGCTCCTGTCCATAAGCCTTCTGGATGTCGCGGCCGAACAGGAGGTTGAAGAGCTGGTCGGTGCCGCCGATTTCGACGTCGGATTGGACAGCCACCGAGTCGTAGCCCTGGTTGAAGGGGTACAGGATCTCGTGAGCACCAATCGCCGCGCCTTCCCTGAGGCGATCGGCGAAGTCCTCGCGCTGCAGCACCTGCTGAAGCGTTGCCTTGCCCAGCAACCTGAGCACGTCGGCCGAATTCATCGCCCCAAGCCATTCGGAGTTGAAGCGGACCTCAGTCTGATCGCGATCTAGGACGAGCTCGAGCTGCTCGAAGTACGTCTGGGCGTTGGCAGCGACCTGTTCTTTGGTCAGGATCGGACGTGTTTCAGAGCGGCCGCTTGGGTCGCCGATCATCGCCGTGAAGTCCCCGACTATGAGGACCACCGTATGCCCTTCGTCCTGGAAGGCGCGGAGCACGTCCAGCACGACCAGGTGACCGACGTGAAGGTCTGGGGCGGTGGGGTCGAGCCCGAGCTTCACCCTGAGCTTGTCGCCACGCTCGAGCCGAGACTTCAGATGGTCCTCGTTATGGATCTGGACCGCCCGCTCACGCAGGCGCTCGAAGAACTTGCCCGTCAAGTTCTACTGGCTGACTGGGCTTGGACCGAAATAGATCTGCGGATCGGTGGGCAGAGCGGGTTGGAAGAGGCCGATGATCGGCTTCTTGACCAGCCCGTCGAGTGGGACCGCGACGTGGGAGTTGTTGTAAGCGTCTTTGATCCGCAGCTGCAGCGCGTCGAGCTGGAACCCACCGATGGGGTTGCCCGCGGCGGCAAGCTCGTAGATGACGAGGACCGCAAGGACGCCTCCGGTGATGGCGCCGACGATCACGCCAAGCAAACGGTTGAGGACCAGGGCCGGGACCTGGATCGATGAATGTGCGAGCTGTGTCGCTCCTTCGACGATCACGAGAACAGCGGTGGCGATCCCGAAGAAGCCATAGATTCGGGCGTCGGCGACCTCGAAGTTGGATGACTGCTGCAGGATCTGCCCCGCCTGCAGCCCCATGTTCGTCGCGGCCAGGAACGCGACGTACAGCGCGACCAGCCCGATGAGCCGCCGAAAGACTCCTGTGAAGAAGCCGCCGAATGCATAGACCAGGACCAGCCCCACGGCCATCCAGTCGATCCACGTCATATGCGGAACCTGGCGTGGTGTCTTTTTTCCAGCGCGAGCTTGATCTCTGCCATCACCTTCTCCACTTCGGCGTCCGTCAGGGTGCGCTCGGGACTTCGGAAAGTCAAGGTGAACGCGATGCTCTTGTGCCCTTCCGGAACCTGGGCCCCATGGTATTCGTCGAAGGCGCGAGCCATCTCGAGGAGCTCACCAGCGGCCTCTTTGATCGCCGCCAGAAGCGAACCTGCGGCGACGTGTTCTTCCACCACGACCGCAAGGTCTCGCTCTACCGAAGGAAACCTCGGCAGCGGCTGCGCGCGCGGCAGGCGCGACGCGGCGAGCACCGGCTCAACGTCGATTTCGAACGCAACCAGGCGACCTTCGACCCGCAGGCTCGCACCCACGGTCGGATGCAGCTCACCGAGGTACCCGAGCTGGCGGCCGTCCATGGTGACGGCGGCGCATCGACCTGGATGGAAGAGCTCCGCTGCTCCGCGCTGGTAGGTGCAGGCGGGGGCTGAGAGCGCCTCGACGCAGGCGTCGAGGACCGACTTCATCCTGTAAAACGCCTCTCGCCCCGAGTCAGCGGTTGAGCCGGCGGTGGCGACTGCGGCGATGCGCAAGGGCTCGTCAGGTTGCGTGTTCTTCTCGCCGACGCGAGCGAGGAACGCGGCGGCGATCTCGTAGACGCAGACTTCGTTGCGCCCGCGGTCGCGATTCAACGCCACGGCGTCGACCAGCGATGGCACCAACGACGTGCGCAGAGTGTCCATGTCGTCGCTCAACGCATTTGCAACACGCATCGCTTGCGACGAAACCCGAAGCGCTTCGAGCTTGCGGCCCGAGACGAGCGCAGGATTCCACGTCTCGGTGAACCCGGCGCCGGCCAGAACCTCCCGGGCAGAGTCGAGCCGGCGGTCAACGCTTGGTTGCAGCGGCGTCCAGCTGTCGTGGCGCCGGCCGGGCAGGGTGGGAGGAACCCTGTCATACCCGTACACGCGGCCGATCTCCTCCACGAGGTCCTCGGGAATCGTGACATCGAGCCGGAACACCGGCGGCAGGACGTCCCATTCGCCGTCACCAAGCACCTTCACGTGAAACCCGAGCCGGATGAGGATGGCCTCTGACTCCTGCAGAGGGACGTGGACGCCGAGCACCTCATCGATGATCCAGGGCTTCATCCGAATGCGAACCGGTTCCTGTGGATGCGGATAGACGTCCGGCCACTCGCGGTGCACGGAACCACCCGCCAGCTCAGCGATGAGCGAAGCTGCCCGGCGCGCACCGGCCAGGGCGAGCTCGGGGGGTAGGCCGCGCTCGAACCTGGCGGAAGCTTCTGTGCGGAGCCCAAGGGTGCGCGCGGTCTGGCGCACGCTCGGCCCGTTGAAGCTCGCCGCCTCGAGCAGGATGTCGGTGGTGCCGGCATCGACCGCGGTCTCTTCCCCGCCGATCACGCCGGCGATCGCGACAGTACGCTGTGGGTCGGCGATGACGAGGATGTCGGGGCCCAGCTGGCGTTCGACGCCGTCGAGGCACAGGAGCTTCTCGCCATCATGCGCTCGCCGAACGTGGATCTCCTGCCCGGTGAGCTTCGCGAGGTCGAATGCGTGCAGCGGTTGCGCATATTCGAGCAGCACATAGTTCGTGATGTCGACGATGTTGTTGATTGGCCGCACGCCGCACGCGCGCAGCCTCCGCTGCAGCCAGTCCGGGCTCGGCCCCACCTTCACGCCCTTGATCACTCCGCCGATGTACCTGCTGCACAGGTCGGGGTCGTCGATCACTACTTTGACCAGGTCTTTGCCAGGCGGATCCGCGGTGCCGGTGAATGCCGGCATGAAGTCGCGCAGGAGGGGCCGGTCAAGCCCGGACGCAAGCTCGCGCGCAATGCCCATATGGCCCATGCAGTCCGGGCGGTTGGAGGTGACCTCGGCCTCCATGATCGCCTGGTTGGGGATCACCGTCGTCAGCGGGTCGCCGGGCTTGCCGGAGACGAGGATCAGGATGCCGGAGTGGTCATCACCGAGCAGGAGCTCGGACGCCGAGCACAGCATCCCGCCGGCCTTGTAGCCCGCGATGTTCATGTCCTTGACGACGTTTCCGTTCGGCACCGTCGTCCCGGGGAGCGCGACCGGGACGAGCGACCCAGGGACTGCGTTCGGCGCGCCGGCGATGATCTGCTCGACGCGCCCGCCGAGGTCGACCTGGTGGATCCACAACGGCTTGCGCGACTTC
>DATHDR010000105.1:0-3723 GCA_035318965.1 Verrucomicrobiia bacterium
CAGAGCTCGCGGCGGCGATCAAAGCGATCGGCGATCCCAGCACAACCCTCCCGGTTCCAGTGCCGATCGAGTTCGGCACCGCGACTCGTGTCCAGGTGCAGGGCGTCGATGCGGTCGCGCTGGGCGACAACACCGGAGTCGGCGCTGGGGTGATCTGGATCAAAAACGGCGTCGTCTACGGAGTCGTCGGCACGATCAAGCAGTCGGACGCAATCGACATCGCTAACCATCTGACCTGAGCGGGCGTTATAGCCTGCACTCGTGGCAGAGGTGAAAGAAGAAACGCATGCGGCCGCTCCCCCGGGGGCGGCCGCTTCGACTCATCCCGCCATCCAGACGGTCAATCTCTCTAAGAAGTTCGGCCGGACCGTCGCCCTGGCCGGGCTCTCGATGACGGTGCCGCGCGGCGAGGTGTTCGGGTTCCTCGGACCAAACGGCGCCGGCAAGACGACCTCGGTGAAGCTCCTGCTCGGCCTCCTCAAGCCGACCGGCGGCGAGGCCTGGCTGCTGGGCCGCCCGATTGGAGACCTGCAGACCCGGCGCAAGATCGGCTACTTGCCGGAGCTCTTCCGCTACCAGGGCTGGCTTTCGGCACGCGAGGTCCTGGCCCTTCACTGCGAGCTGGCGCCGCTGCCGCGATCGAGCTGGGACGACGAGATCACCAGCGCCCTCGAGACCGTCGGGCTGAGCGATCGCGCCACGGATCGCGTGGGCACGTTTTCAAAAGGCATGCAGCAGCGGCTGGGCCTGGCCACAGCACTCGTGGGTGAACCCGAGCTCGTCTTTCTCGATGAGCCAACCTCCGCCCTCGACCCCGTTGGCCGCCACGACGTGCGCGAGATCATTCGCGGCCTTGCCTCGCGTGGGACGGCAGTCTTTCTCAACTCTCACCTGCTCAGCGAGGTGGAGCAGCTGTGCGACCGCGTGGCGGTGGTGGACCACGGCCGCGTGATCGCGTCGGGCACCATGGATGAGCTGCTTGGGGGCACGGCCGTCAAGGTGCGGGTCGGCGGGTTGAGCGCCGGTGACATCGGCAAACTCTCGAGCTTCGGTGACATCGACGATGAAGGCGACCAGCTGACCTTCACCAAGCTGAAGCCCGAGCGCGTGCCCGACCTGGTCTCCGAGATCGTCGCGCTCGGCGGCCGCGTGTATGAGGTCGCGCCCCGCCATCAAACCCTGGAAGACCGGTTCCTCCAGCTGTTGGACGAAGAGGAAGAGTAATGTCGCCAATCCTGGTTATCGCGCGGCTTACCGTGCAGGAGACATCGCGCCGGCGGCTGATTCTCGCCCTGATCATCCTCACGCTGATCGTCGTCGGGGTCTCCGGGTGGGGCTTCCAGAAGATCACGACGGTGACCAACAGGGAGGGCACGGCCCTTCCGCCCGAACAGGTGGCGCTGATCACCTCGCAGCTGTTGATCGTGGTCACGTTCATGTACAGCGGTGTGCTCGCCCTCAGTGCGGCGGTCGTCGCCGGACCTCTGATCTCGAGCGAGGTCGAGAGCGGCCTCCTGCTTTCGATCCTGGCGCGCCCGGTGCGGCGGAGCGAGGTCGTGATCGGCAAGTGGCTCGGGCTCGCGGTGTTGATCGCCATCTATGCCGCCGGGTCGGCATTCCTCGAGCTGGCCGCGGTCGACTGGGCGACCGGATACGTGCCGCCCCACCCGATTCAGCTCGTCCTCTACATCGGAATGGAAGGCCTCGCTCTCCTTTCATTGGGCCTGCTCCTTTCGACGCGCCTTTCCGGCATCACCGGTGGCGTGATCGCGCTGGTGGCCTGGCTCATGGGTTGGATCGGAGGTGTCGTCGGAGACATCGGCACCGGCCTGCAGAACGATGCCGTGGCCAAGGTCGGCGTGATCACGCACACGATCCTGCCCACCGACTTGCTGTGGCGAGGGGCGATCTATGCGCTGGAGCCGGACGCGTTCCTGGCCACGATGCGCGCCGCCGGGGCCGCGGCCCGCGCCAACCCGTTCTTCGCCGCCGACCCACCTCCGATTCTTTTTCTCGTCTGGGTCGCGGTGTGGTTCGCGCTGATGCTGGGGCTCAGCATCCTGAGTTTCCGAACCAGAGAGATCTAGGGGTAGAGCCCTCGTTCTCGAGTCGCGCCGGCGACGCGTGACACCGCCCGGCAGTACGCCGCCATGCGCATGTCCAGCTTTTTTTCGAGCTTGGTCTTGAGCACTTCTGAGAATGCTCGCGAGAGGATTGCTTTCAGCTTCTGGTTGACCTCGTGCTCGGACCAGAAGAACGACTGCAGGTCCTGCACCCACTCGAAATAGGACACCGTGACGCCGCCCGCGTTTGCGAGGATGTCTGGCACGACGAAGATGTCGCGCTCGCGGAAGATCGCGTCGGCCTCAGGGGTCGTCGGCCCGTTGGCTCCCTCGACGATCAGCTTCGCCTTCACCTCGCGCGCGTTGCGTGACGTGAGCTGATTTCCGATCGCGGCGGGAACAAGCAGGTCGCAGTCGACGGTGAGCAGGTCCTGGTTGCCGATCTCCTGCGCGCCCGGAAAACCTTTGAGCGTTTTCTCGCGAGCGCGATACTCGAGCACGCGCTTGATCGAAAGACCCAGCGGGTTGTAGATGCCGCCGTAATCCTCCGACACCGCGACGACGGTGCAGCCGGACTCTTCGAGCAGCTTTGCGCTGATGCTGCCGACGTTGCCGAAGCCCTGCACCGCGACGCGGGTTTGGTGCGGGAGCCTGCCGAGGTGTTCGAGCGCGGCCATCGCGCAGATGGTCACCCCACGACCGGTGGCTTCGATGCGGCCGAGCGACCCGCCGACCTCGATCGGCTTGCCCGTCACGGAAGCGGGCGCCGAGTAGCCGAGGTGCATCGAGAGCGTGTCCATGATCCAGGCCATCGTTTGGCCGTCGGTGTTGACGTCCGGAGCTGGGATGTCGCGGTCGGCGCCGATGAGAATCGAGATCTCGGTCGCGAAGCGGCGGGTCATGTGCTCGAGCTCGTTCAGCGAAAGCTCCTTCGGATTGACGATGATGCCGCCCTTCGCGCCGCCGAACGGGATGTTTACCACTGCGCATTTCCACGTCATCCACATGGCAAGCGCCTTGACCTCGTTCAGCGAGACGTCCGGGTGGTATCGAATCCCGCCCTTCGCCGGTCCGCGGTTGATGTTGTGCTGCACGCGATAGCCCGTAAAGACCCGCATGTGGCCGGTGTCCATCTTCACCGGGAAGTTACAGGTGAACTCGCGCTGCACCTCGCGAAGGACCTCGCGCAGCCACGGCTCGAGGTTGATGATCTCCGCCGCGTCGTCGAACTGCGACTGGGCCGTGCGCCATTCGTCTGCCTCGACGACGGGCTTTAGCTCGGTGGCGCTCACATCAATACAGATGATCGCGGATATTCCGCGTCCGGGTCACAGATTACGTTGACGCAGGCGGGCAGACCTGAGGCGAATGCCCGCTCGAGGGCAGGCCGGATCTGGTCCGGGCGATCGACCTGCTCGCCGTGCCCTCCCAGCGCCTCGACCACCTTGTCGTAGCGGGTCTGGTGGCCCAGGTCGGCGGCGATGCTCACGCCCAGCATGCTCATCATCGGGTGCTTTTCCAGCGCCCAGATCCCGTTGTTCCCGACGACGCAGACGACCGGGATGCGGTGCCGGACCATGGTGTCGAACTCCATCGCCGAGAACCCGAACGCGCCATCGCCCGCGAGCAGCACGACCTGCCTGTCGGGATGCGCGAGCTT
>DATHDR010000106.1:0-7815 GCA_035318965.1 Verrucomicrobiia bacterium
GTGCACGTGCCGCTGACCCAGGAGACGCACCACCTGCTGAGCACTCCTCAGTTCGGTCAGATGAAGAAATCCGCGATCCTCATCAACACCTCGCGCGGGCCGGTCATCGATGAGGCCGCGTTGGTCGAGGCGCTTAAAGCCGGGAAGATCGCCGGCGCGGGCCTGGACGTTTACGAGCGTGAGCCGGCCGTCCATCCTGGCCTCATCTCCAACCCGAGCGTCGTCCTCGCGCCGCACATCGCGAGCGCCACCGTGCGCACCCGCTCTGAGATGTCAGCCATGGCCGCGCGCAACATGGCGACCGCCGTTCGCGGTGGGCGTCCACCGAACCTACTGAACCCCGAGGCCAAGAAATAGCCCTCGCTCTTCGGTATCGCCTGGTGGCCCTCGACCTCGACGGGACGATCCTCGACATGAAGTTGAACCTCGATCCGCGAGACGTCGAGGCTCTCCACCTGATTATTCGCGCGGGCGTCACTGTGGTCGCGTGCACCGGTAGGCCCTTTCCCGGCACAGTACCGTGGGTGAAAAGGCTCGGGCTGGACGGGCCGATCATCTGCTACCAGGGTGCGCAGGTGCGCATGCCCGATGGAGCGACCGTGCTCGACCACGGCATCACGCACGACCTCGCGATGGAGGTCATCCGTTTTGCGCGGGAGCGCGACCTGCACGTCCAGGCATATCGCGACGACCTTCTCATCGTCGAGCGCGATAGGCCCGAAGCGCATGAGTACGCGAACCATGCCGGAATGGAGATCCACCTGGTCGGTGACCTCGATTCTGCGATGGCCCCTACCACGCCAAAGCTGGTCATCGTTTCGACGGCGCAGAGGCTGGAGGCGCTGCTGCCTGAGGCCCGCAAGAGGTGGGAGGGCAGACTGAACGCCGCGACCTCCGTGCCGACGTATCTCGAGTTCACCAGCATCGAGAGCGACAAGGCTTCTGCGCTCGCATTCCTGTGCGAGAGGCTCGGAATCCCGCAAGATCAATCCGTGGCGGTGGGTGACGGGCGCAACGATGAATCGATGATCGCGTGGGCTGGACTCGGTATCGCGGTCGAGGGTTCGCCGGTCGAGGTGATCGCGGCAGCTGATCGCACGATTCCAGGGCCAGGCCACGGCGGCATCAAGCAGCTGGCCGACGTGCTCATCGGAGGCAACTGATTGGGCACGCTTCTCCTCGTCCACGCACATCCGGACGATGAGGCGATCTCGACCGGCGGCGTGATGATGAAGGCCAAGGCGCACGGCCATCGCGTGGTGCTCGTGACAGCTACGCGCGGTGAGGTGGGCGAGATCTACAACATGGATGAGGAGTCATCGCGCCCGCGTCTGGGCGAGATCCGGACCGATGAGCTGAAGGCCGCCGGCGAGATCCTCGGGGTCGATCGAATCGAGTTCCTCGGGTATCGCGACTCAGGCATGGTCGACACGGCAGACAACAAGGACCCGCGGTCATTTCATCAGGCGTCCCTGGAGGAGGCCGCAGCGAAGCTTGCGGTGGTCATCCGCGACGAGCGTCCCGACGTGATCGTGACGTATGCCGAAGACGGCGTGTACGGCCACCCGGACCACATCAAAGCGCACTACGTCACGAACGCCGCCCTCGACCTGCTTCAGCGTGAAGGTTGGGCGCCCAAGAAGCTCTACTACACAGCGATTCCGCGCTCGATGATGGAAGAGTTCATGAAGCAGATGCCCGAGGAGGCACAGCAGCAGCAGAACTCCAACATGCGGATAGCAGGCACGCCGGACGAGCTCGTCACGGCCCGCATCGACGTTCATGACTACGTCGAGGACAAACGTAGTGCCTTCGGCGCGCACACGAGCCAGAACGATCCCAACTCCTGGTTCACGACGATGGCGAGCCAGATCTACGAGCTGGCTTTCGGGACGGAGTACTACCAGCTGGCGCGCGGAAACCCAGGCTCGTCGCTTCCGGAAGACGACCTGTTCGCGGGGATCACTTAGAGCACCCTCGTAGACTCCGGTCAGATGGAAGTGGTCAAGATCACGCCGCGCGGGTACTGCCACGGCGTGGTGGACGCCTTTCGGATCGCCAAGCGCGTGCGCGAGGAGACCCAAGGACCGGTGCACATGCTCGGCATGCTCGTGCACAACACGCACGCGACCGACGACCTGCAGCAGCAGGGCATCGCACTGGTCGACCAGCCTGACCGGCTCGCCGGGCTCAGCCAGATCAAGGAAGGGACGGTGATCTTCACCGCGCACGGTGTGTCGCCGCAGGTCAAGCAGCGCGCCGTTGAGCTTGGCTTGACGCCGGTCGACGCCACCTGCTCGGATGTCGTCCGCACGCACGAGCTCGTCGGCGACCTCGCCCGCAAGGGATACGACGTCGTCTACATCGGACGAAAGGGTCACCCTGAGCCCGAAGGCGTGGTCGGTGAGGCGCCTGGCAAGGTGTACCTGGTCCAGGATCCTGAGGACATCGACGCTCTCGACCTGAAGGGCGATCGGATTGCGGTCACATGCCAGACGACGCTATCCGTCTGGGATACCGATGACCTGATCGGCCGCGTGAAGGCCCGCTATCCGATGGCCGAGGTGCACAACGAGATCTGCCGGGCCACCCAGGAGCGGCAGGAGGCGGCGGTCGAGGCGGCACAGTATGTCGACCTGGTCATCGTCGTCGGCAGCCCTCGTTCGTCAAACTCGCTGCGCCTGGTCGAAGTCGTCAAGAAGCTGGCGAACAAGCCCGCCTACCTGGTGGACGCGCTTGAAGACGTGGACCTGAGCTGGTTTGCGGGGGCCAAGAAGGTTGGCGTGACGAGCGGCGCGTCGACACCATCGCAGCTGACAAGGCGCGTGATCGAGTACCTGGAGGCGCTGGAGGTTCCCGCTTAGGTCCCCTAGGTCCGGCGCAAGCGCCGGATGACCCGGCTGAGGCCGCCGCCGCCAGCTGAGCTCGAAGGGGCTGGCGTCGCGGTAGGGCTCGGTTCCGGGGCGGACACCTGGGCGGCCGAGGTCTCCCCGTCGCGAGCGGCTGCAGAGGTGGCCGGGCGCCGCCGGCGACGCCGTCTCGGGGCGCCGGAGGCGCGCTCCTGCTTGACGGCCGGGGCGGTTGGGATGGCGGCGATGGCGGGGGTCTCCGGCAGCAGTCCATTGGCACCCGCAGGTCGCCGGCGCCGTCGCCTTCGGGGCGCCGCGGCGACCCCCGGAGAGGAGGTTGCGGGCTCCGCCGGGCGTTCCTTGTCCCTGGCGCCCGCCTGACGCCTGACCTTGGCTCCTACCTCGCCCTCTGCGCAGAGGGCGCCGTCGGCGGTGTGGACGTCCACCCTCCAGACGACGATCGAGGTCGGCGCACCGCCGACCGGGGGCCGCTTCTGCGTCAGGGTCCAGCGGGCGTAGATCGTGTCGCCGGCGTGGACAGGCCTGGGGAACTTCCAGTTCAGCCATTCCCACTCCTCGACCTGTGGAACCGGCATGTCGATCGTGCCCAGGCCGACCGCCACCGCCACGATCAGGGTGGGGGGCGCCAGTCGGGCTTTACCGTGGTCGGATTCGATCGAAAGCGGTGAGAAATCACCTGAGATCCCGGCGAACAGTGCGATCTCTGAATCCGAAATGGTGCGGCGGCGGGTGGTCCACTCGCCGCCTAGTGGGAGGTCGTCGAAAGAGAGGGGCTCGATTGGCGGGAGTATAGCCCCGTGGCTCGAACCAAGTTCGGGGCTCGAGCGTTAACCTATGACAACTTCAGCGCCGGGAGGCATGGTTTTTGGAACTCGCGGGCGTACTCCTCGTCACTTCGGTGCTGCTCGTTTTCGCCTTCCTGCTCCTCACCGGGTCGCTGATGAGGCTCCGCGGAACGACGCGGGACCTCCAGGCAGCTCTCGAAGACGAAAGCGGGGCGCGCGATCGCGCCGCGCTCCTCCTGGCGATCGCCTCGGCGGTCAACTCCTCCCTTGCGCTGGAGGAGGTTCTGAATGTGGCTCTCACGCACGCGGGCCGGATCATGGGCGCGGTCGCCGGCGCCATGTATCTCGTCGAGCCGGGCAAGACGGACATGAAGCGAGAAGGCGAGTACAACCTCGCCCACCGAGCTCGCGGCGCGGTCCGGAAGATTGAGGAGGAGCCGGTGCGCACTGCCATAGCTGCGATGCGCCCACTGGTTGTCAAGCTCGACGATCGGACGGCTCCCGGCATTGAGGGTGGCGGCCATCCGCAGCACGCCCTGGTTGTGCCTGTCCAGCGCTCCGGCCAGCTGATGGGGGCGATGGAGCTGTACCTCAATGCCTGGCGCGAGCTCACCGAGGACCAGGCCGACCTGCTCAACGGGGTCGCCTCCCAGGCCGCGATCGCCATCCGGCATGCGCAGCTTTTCCAGGCACAGGAGGAGAACGCGCTGACGGACGAGCTGACCAAGCTGCCCAACCGAAGGGCATTGGCCCAGAGCTTCCTGAAGGAGATGCAGCGCGCGCGGCGTCACCACAAATCGATCGCTTTCATGATGATCGACCTCGACCATTTCAAGCAGGTCAACGACACCTACGGCCATCTGAACGGCGACGCTGTGCTGCACGAGCTGGCCCAGATCCTCGAGCACGGGGCGCGCGAGTCTGACGTGTGCGCGCGCTACGGCGGCGAAGAGTTTGGGTTGATCCTCCACGAGACGACCGAGGCGGGCGCGCGCACTCTTGCCGAGCGCATCCGTGCGAAGGTCGCGGCTGCAACTTTTCCTGGCGGCTTGAAGCTCACCATCAGCATCGGCGTCGCGGCGACCGACGAGCCGGCGCTGTTCACCACGCTCATGGAGCGCGCCGACCAGGCGCTTTACGCAGCCAAGCAGGGCGGCCGCAACCAGGTTCGTGTCGCCGACATGAAGGCGGTCCCGGCGAAGCAGCAGCAGCACGCCTAGCCGCCCATCGCCCGCGTAATCTCGATACTCAGTGGGTCACTTCTGCGTCAACTGCGGCGCCCGATTGGTGGCGCGCGTCATCGATGGTCGCGAGCTAGAAGCCTGCCCGAACGACAGCTTCGTCTTGTGGCGTGACCCGAAGGTGGCGACCGCCGTGGTCGTCGAGGTCGACGGCGGCATCGTCCTGGGTCGACGCTCGATCGAGCCGGGCTACGGCCTGTGGTGTCTACCCGGCGGTTTCGTAAACGACGATGAGGATCCGGCGGATGCGGCGATGCGGGAGTGCCTCGAGGAGATCAGCGCGCACGTCGAGCTCACCGGACTGCTCGGCGTGTACCACATCCCGAAAACCGGTGCGTCAAGCATGGTCGGCATCTCCTATCGCGGGCGCCTCGCCGATGGAGCACGCCTGGCGGCCGGCGCAGAGATGCTGGAGGTCGGCGTCTTCCAGCTCGATTCGCTTCCGCCGCTCGCCTTTCCCAGCCACCAGCGCGTGCTGGCCGAATATCTCAAGCCCCCGGCGCGGGTGGAGGGAGAGGAGCTTCCGACCGCCGCCGCAGCGGCTCTGCATGCATCACCGCCATCACGACCCCGAGCGCAGTCGCGACCACGGCGCAAGCGGTGAAACCGGCCGCGTAGCCGGCGTTCTGCACGACAGGGCCGAATATCAGCGGTCCAGCCGCCAGGCCGACGAAAAGGATGGTGCCGTACATGCCCATCGTGACACCGCGTGTCGAGGTGGCGGACAGATCCGCGAACACGACGCCGATCGCGACAAACGCGGTGGCCATGAAGGGCGTCCCGACCACGAGGACGATCGCCGGCCCGAGAAATCCCGTCAGGTGGCCGAGCACGACGGTAGCCGTCGACCACACGATCACGCCGACGAACACGATCGGCCAGCGCTGGCGAGCGCGGTCCACGAGACGGCCGCCTGGCAGCCGTGAGAGCCCGTTGACGACGGCCTGGAGGGCGAGCAGATAGCCCACTTCGGCGCTCGGCAGTCCGAGCGCCTCCTTGCCGAACACCGGAAGAAAAGCCCCAACGGTCCCCCAGACGAGCGTCACCGCGATGAGCCCGATCGTCACCGGCACAAACGCCGGCTGCCGCAAAAGCGCCTGCAGAGGCGCGCGAAGGGACAGCCCCTCACCGGGGCGCTGGCGCGTCCCGCTCGCGGCCAGTGCGCCAGGGATCGCAAAGAGCAGGAGAGCGGTCGTCACGGCGATGTCCGTCCTGATGTCGATCCAGCGCAGAGCGATGCCGGCGATCGACGGCCCGAGGAAGAAACCCGCCTGCATCGAGAAGGTCAGCCAGCCCATGGACCGTCCGAGCCGGCCGGCCGGGGTGGATTCGGTGACCGCGCTGAAAAGCGCGGCTTGCTGCGCGCCGGCCGCCAGTCCGCCGACCACCTGCCAGATGAAGAGAGGGGGGACGCTCGGGGTGGCAGCTGTGGCGAGCTGCGACACGGCCGCGAACAGAAATGAGAGGCCGAGCAGCGCGCGGGTGCCAAAGCGGTCGACGAGGATGCCGGATGGGAGAGAGAGCACGGCCGCGGCCAGCGTTGAGACCGAGAACAACGCTCCGACCTCGAAGCGGCTCGCGCCAAGGTCGTGGGCGTACAGCGGCACGGTCAGACCACGCGCCGACAGGGCGGCAAACGAAGCGCCGGCGGCGAGATACAGCGCGACCATCCGGCGCGAGTCCGGGACGGTCACGCGCACGGTTTCTAAGATAGCGGCGCATGGTCCGCGAGCGTGTTGGCGACTGGCGGCTGGCCTGGCGCTTTTTGCTGGCCGGGCTGTTGGCGGGCTTGCTGGTGGTGGGCCTGGGTCAGATTGGCGTGATCAGAGGACCGTTCGACGCGGCGCAGGACCAGCTCTTCCCGGCGCCTTCACCCGACCCACGCATCACTTTCGTACCGATCGACTCGAGGACGCAAAAAGCTCTTGGCGCTTATCCCTGGAACAACTCGTATCACGCGCGGGTGATCGACTACCTGGCGAGCCTCCATCCCAAGGTGATCCTCTTCGACATCGTCCTCAGCCATCTCACCGGCAACGACATCGAGCCACCATTTGCTCCGACGGACGCGCCCCTTACCCAGGCGATCAGATCCGCGCGCAACGTAGTTCTGGTCTGCACGGCGGACGAGGCTCCCCGGCCGGAATTCTCTACGGTGGCTGCAGCGATCGGGGAGCGTGGTCTCGCTACCCCGGATCAGGCGAATGCGGTGCGGGGCGTGGTTTTGCGACCGGACGCCACTGCCACCTGTCCCGAAAACGAAAGCGATGAGCCGGCGTTCTTACAGGCGCTGAGGATTGCCGAAGAGATCAACGATCCGCTGACGATCAAGGCAGGCGAAGCGAAGCTTGGACAGCGCACCATTCCACTGGTCGATGGCCAGATGCTCATCAATTTCACGCGTGGTTCAGGACCTGGCTGTGCATACATCGACGCCTTCAACCACAGCTGTCCGCATCCCGAGCTGATCACCGACCACATCGTTGTAGTCGGCACGAAGCTCATCGACGCCGGTGACGTTTATTCCCAGGCCGTGTCTTTCGGGCATGACTCTAGCTTCTGCCCAGAAAGCCGCCCCAACTGCATGCTCGACAGCCAGAACTACGGCTATCGAATTCAGGGCGACGCGATGAGCACAGTCCTGTCCGATCAGTATCTTCGGGTCCAACCGCTCGGCTCGAGCCAGCTCGCAGTGGTGCTTTTCTCAGTTCTCGTGGCGCTGCTCGTGTATCTACTTTCCTTCCGCGCGGCGATGCTTTTCACGGGCGCATTGTTGTTCGCATACTTCGCCGCCATCGTCCTCCTCAGCAAGCAGGGATATCTCGTCGATCCACTCTATGTTCCGATTGCAACAGTCCTCGCGGCCACCTTCTCGCTGGCGGCGCGCTACGTGCTCGAAGAAAGAGAGCGGCGGAAGGT
>DATHDR010000107.1:0-2530 GCA_035318965.1 Verrucomicrobiia bacterium
TGGCGACCACGACAGAAGAGCGCGAGAAGCAGCTAGCCCTGCTCCTGCCGATCCAGCGTGGCGACTTCGAGGGCATCTTCAAGGCGATGGCCGGGCTGCCGGTGATCATCCGGCTCATCGACCCGCCGCTGCACGAGTTCCTGCCGAGCCTCGAGGAGCTGATCCGCGAGACGACCGAGCTCAAGATCACCGGCAAGAACGCTGCGCGCTTGAAGCGGCTCGAGACGGTCATGGCCCGCGTCGAGGAGCTGCACGAGGCGAACCCGATGCTCGGCCTGCGCGGTGTGCGTCTGTCGATCCTGTTTCCAGAGATCACGCGCATGCAGGTGCGCGCGATCATGGAGGCCGCCGCCGACCTGCGCAAGAAGAAGGTGGATGCCCGGCCCGAGATCATGATCCCGCTCGCCGGCACGCTGGCCGAGATGCGGACGGTGCACCAGGAGCTCAAGCCGGTGGCAGCGCAGGTGCAAAAGGAGAAAGGCGTCAAGGTGCCGTACAAGTTCGGCACGATGATCGAGATCCCGCGCGCGGCCCTGACCGCAGGCGAGATCGCGACCGAGGCCGAATTCTTCTCCTTCGGCACCAACGACCTCACGCAGATGACGTTCGGCTACTCGCGCGATGACGCCGAGCGGCATTTCATCGTCAAGTACCTCGAGCGAAAGATCCTGGCGCGCAACCCGTTCGAGACGATCGACGAGAACGGGGTGGGGCGCCTGATGGCGATCGCGGTGACCGAGGGCCGCAAGACGCGGAAGAACCTCGAGGTCGGGATCTGCGGGGAGCACGGCGGCGACCCCGACTCGATCCACCTCTGCCACAAGCTCGGGCTGAACTACGTCTCATGCAGCCCGTTCCGGGTGCCGGTCGCACGCCTGGCGGCGGCGCAAGCAGCAATCGGCGACTTTTCAGCTCCGCACTAAATGGGGGAGTCCATGGCTGGATTCCGAGACGCTTTCAAGGGCCAGCTCATCGGTCCAGATGATCCCGAGTACGACCAGGCGCGCATCGTGTGGAACGCGATGGCCGACCGGCGCCCGGCCCTGATCGCGCGGTGCGAGGGCGTCGAGGATGTGATCGCAGCCGTCCGCTTCGGGCGTGAACAGGATCTACGAATCGCGGTGCGCGGCGGCGGCCACAGCATCGCCGGATTCTCGACTTGCGACGGCGGAATCGTGGTCGATCTGGCCCGTATGCGGGGGCTCACCATCGACCCCGAGCAGCGGGTGGCGCGGGTTCAGGGCGGCGCGCACCTCTCGCAGCTCGACCAGCAAGCCCAGGCCGTCGGTCTCGTCTGCCCCGTCGGCGTGATCGGACATACGGGCGTTGCAGGCCTCACCCTTGGCGGCGGCATGGGCCGCCTGGAGCGAAAGTTCGGCCTGACGATCGACAACCTGCTCTCGGTAGACCTCGTCACCGCTGACGGCTGGCAGCTGCGTGCAACCAAGGATGAGCATGCCGACCTGTTCTGGGGCCTCCGCGGCGCCGGCGCCAACTTCGGCGTCGCCACGGCATTTGAATTTCAACTACACCCACAGGAGCGCACCGTCACGCATGGATGGGTCGCGCTTCCCATCGAAAAGAGCCTCGAGGTCGGAGCCCTGGTGCGCGATTTCATGGCAGCGGTTCCGGACCACGTCTTTGTGAACCTCAGCTTTGGCATCGCAACCGATCCGCCCTTTCCGGCCGCGCTTGCGGGAGTGCCTGTGATCGTGGTGGGGGCCGTGCACGCGGGATCGCAAGAGGACGCCGACCGCGACCTCGAGCCGCTGCGTCGGGGTATGGATTGGTCGGCGGATACCTTCATGCGCAAGCCGTATCTGGAGGTGCAGGGAATGGGTGACGAAGCGATGTCATGGGGTCATCGCTTTTACATGAAAAGCGGATTCGTGGGCGAGCTGACCGACCAGTTGCTCAGTGTGTGCGCGGCCGAAGGCAGCGACGTTCCTGCCGGCGGCGACTGCAGCTTTACTTTCTGGGCAATGGGCGGGGCGATCAGCCGCGTATCGGATGACGGGTCGGCTTTCACGGGGCGCACCGCGGACTGGTGGCTGAGCGCCGAGGCGATGTGGGATGACCCGGCTCTCGACCAGCCGCACATGGCATGGGCGCGGCGGTCGATGGGTGCGCTCAAGCCCTTCACGACGGTGGGGCAGTACGTGAACGACGCGGTGGAGTCGGACGTCGCCTCGGTGCGAGCGGTCTATGGAAACGAGAAGTACGATCGGCTGGTCGGGGTCAAGCGGAAGTACGACCCGGACAACGTGTTCCGCCTGAACCAGAACATCCGGCCGTAACAGGGGAGGGAGCAATGACAAGGGCAGAAATCCGCGAAGCCGTCAGCGGCGCGATCGCTTATCTCACCAAGCACCCCGCCGAAGCTCGTTACACCGACAGCATTGCAACAGCGGCCCTGACGAACGGGCTTGCCGTGACGATCAGTGGGCCCGACGGCGCTTCGATCAAGACCGACATGCCGAAGTCCGTGGGCGGTGGCGGCGCGGCGCCGTCCCCGGGTTGGCTGCTGCGC
>DATHDR010000108.1:0-8269 GCA_035318965.1 Verrucomicrobiia bacterium
ATGAGCCAGGGACCCATCATCCAGCCGATGTCGGTGTACCAGAAGACGGTGTCGTCCTCGCCGATGTCAAAGCCGTGCGCCATGTCCTGGGCAGTCTTGACCGGGAATCCGCCGTGCACGTGCAGCGTGCCCTTAGGCTTGCCGGTCGTGCCCGACGTGTAGATGATCATCAGCGGGTCTTCAGGGTCGAGCTCGTGAGTGGGCGCGTGTTCGGGCTCGTCCTCGAGGAGCACCTCCCACACGTGGTCACGCCCATGCGTCCACGGCACCTCGCGCACGACACGGCGATGCATGATCACGCGGGTCACCGTCGGGCAGGAGACGAGCGCCTTGTCCGCCATCTCCTTCATCGGCACGACCTGGCCGCGCCGGTAGAAGCCGTCGGCGCAGATGAGCACCTTCGCCTCTCCATCGCGAAGACGAGAAGCGATAGCCTCGGCGCCATAGCCCGAGAACAGAGGGATGATCACCGCGCCGACCTTTGCGGTGGCGAGCACGGAGACCGCGACCTCGGGGCACATGGGCATGAAGATGCCGACGCGGTCGCCGGGCCGGACGCCGAGCCTGCGCAGCGCGCCGGCGAGCTTGCAAACCTGCTGGTCGAGCTCGCCGTAGGTGAGCTTCCGTACGTCGCCGGGCTCGCCCTCCCAGATGATCGCGACCTTGTCTGTGGACTCGCGATCGCGATGCCGATCGAGGCAGCTCTGCACGATGTTCATCCGCCCGCCGATCCACCATTTCGCCCAGGCCTTGCCCTCCGAGAGGTCGACGACCTTGTCGTAGTGGCGGTAAAAGGCGATGTCGATGTCTTTGATCGCCGCGTCCCAGAACCATTCGATGTCCTCGTCGGCGCGCTTCAAGAGCTCGACAAATGTCTCGATGCCGTGCTCGTCCATGAACCGCTTCAGCCGGCTCTTTGCAATCACCTCGGGGCTTGGTTCCCAGATCACGTCCCCGATCACGACCGGCTGCACTCTCCGAATTCTAGTTGCGCACTCCTAGACTCGAATCCATGGGCGGGCTTCCTGAGGACTTCGCAGACACGCTCAGTCGCGTGCTCGAGCCCGGCCACCGCGAGGCGGCGGCCAGCGTCATTGAGGCCGCGACGGGGCTCGACGACGATGGGTTGCGGCGCTTCCTGGAGCTCTTCGCGGCCAGGATCCGTGCGTCAGAGGCCCCGATCAGGTACGAGGAGCTGCACTCCTTCCTCCGCCGCGCCGGCCGCGCAAGCGCTCCCTGATCAGGTCGGCCTCCTGCAATAGGTCCCAGTAATTGGTCCACGCCGCCCGCGCGACGGCGATGGCGACCCGCGCCTTGAAATGCTCCCGCGCCGCCCGGATCGCATGCTGCTGCGCGTAGCACCAGCGATCCCACGCCCGCTCGACGGTGGAATCGATCAGGTCGAGCCAGCGTGCGAGGTCCACTCCAGGTTCTTCCGATCCGTTGGGTGGTGGAGGGAGGGTGAGCACCTTCCAGACGCGGTCATCGCGGACGACGGTCACGAGGGGCTGGCCGCTGGGCCGGCCGGTATGTCGGTTGGGCCCTGGTAGGTTCGGGTTGGCGGCCATCAACCGCTGCTGGACCGCAAACACGAGGTCGTGTGCGGCATGTAGGGTCGCGGGTGGCAGCGGTGGATTTCGTCTTCCAAGCCGCAGCTGAAGCGCGCGGATCGCCTCGCGCAGCTGTGGGGGCGTTTCTGTCCTGTCCTGCAGGCGCAGAGACTCGACATCGTCGAGAAGGACGTCGGATTCAGCGAGCAAAGTCTTTCTCCGCGTGTCAGAAGTTTCCGGTGAGTGGGAGACCAGGGTTGCAGCAGACATGCGCAGCACCATATATGGTGCTGCCGCTTTGTCAAGTATGAGTTTACAGCTTGCTTATTACTAACAGCCTGCCCCGCCGCAGGCTTACGAGAGTCCGAGCAGCCGCTTGCCGTTGCCGAACAGCACTTTCTGAAGGACCGCCTCGGGTAGTTCCATTCCGCTGAGCTCGTCGAGGCAGCGCTTCGGGTCGATGAAGGGGTAGTCGCTGCCGAACAGGAATTGGTCCTGCAGCCGGCCTTTCATGTCGCGCAACACCTCCATCGGGATGTAGCGCGGCGCCCAGCCGGAGATGTCGATGTAGATGTTCGTCTTATGCAGCGCCATCGCCATCAGCTCGAGGTGCCATGGATAACCGAAGTGCGCGGCGATGATCTTCAGGTCGGGGAATGAGGCCGCGACAGCGTCCAGGCGGATCGGGCGCGCGTAGTCGAGCCGGATGCCCTGCCCGCCGGGCTGGCCCGCGCCAATCCCGCTCGTCCCGGTATGGAACAGCAGCGTCAGCCCGAGCTCTTCGCAGCGTTCATACAGCGGCCAGTGCCGCTCGTCATCCGGCGCGAAAGCCTGAAGCGAGGGATGCAGCTTCACTCCGTGCAGCCCCAGCTCGACGAAGGTTCCAAGCTCCTCGACCGCGCGCTCGCCCTTGAGTGGATCCACGCTTCCAAAGCCGATGAATGCATTTGGATGGTCGCGACAGGCATTCGCGACCAGCTCGTTGGGCACCCTCGGCCGGCCCGTCGCGGTCTCCGCATCCCAGGCGAGCAGGACAGCGAGCATCTCGAGCTCTTCGTAGTCCTTGGCCAGCTCGTCGAGCGACTTTCGCGCGACCTTCGAGCGGAAGTACTTCTCAGCCGCCTCGACGTACCCGCGCATCGACTCATCCAGCCATTCGGGGGTCGGGAGGTGGACGTGGAAGTCGATCGCCTTCATAGACCGATGATTAGCTTGATGCAAGCTTCGCTGCTGGTGCTCGCCGGTGGCGGCAGCCGCCGAATGGGTCGACCCAAGGCCTGGCTCGAGGTGGGGGACACGTTCTTGCTGCGCTACGTGGTGGACCGCCTCGCTCCCGCGTTCTCCGAGGTGATGGTTTCCTTCGCCGAGCCGGAGCAGCTCGAAGAGCCCCTCCCATACCGGATCGTCTTCGACCGGAAGCGCTCCGCTGGGCCGCTGGCAGGCCTCGAGGCTGGGCTGCTGGCCGCGCGCAACGAGCTCATCTTCGCGGTTGCTTGCGACATGCCATACGTCACGCAGGACTTTGCTCAGATGGCAATCGTGGCCGCCCGCCGATCTGACGCTGCTCTCGTACGGATCGACGGCCGTCCCGAGCCGGTTTGCGGAGCGTATGGCCGATCCGCGCTCCCGGCCATCACTGAGGCGCTCGACGCCGGCCGGCTCAAGACGGCTGATGCAATCGCCCTGCTCGACGTCACGTGGCTCGAAGGCCTAGACCCGGATATTTTCCGGAGCCTAAACACGCCGGAGGACCTGGACCGATTTCATGCCGAATTCGCGTCGCAGCGATAAGTGACGGGCGCTTTGAAAATCGTCGTCACCGTCAAACAGGTCCCGGATCCCAATTCCAATCTCACCCTGGAGGCGGACAACACCCTATCGCGTGAGAAGGAGGTGGTCCTCGATCCCGGAGACGAGTGCGGCGTCGAGGAAGGGCTCCAGCTCAAGGAAGCGCATGGCGGCGAGGTGATCCTCGTCTCGATGGGTCCCGAGCGGGCGAAGGACGCGATCCGCAAGGGCCTCTCCATGGGCGCCGACCGCGGAGTCCTCATCACCGATCCTCAGCTGGCCGGCGCCGACGCACTGCTCACCGCTCGTGCCCTCGCCGCGGCGATCAAACCCGAAGCGCCGGACCTTGTGATCTGCGCGACGGAGTCATACGACGGAAGCACCGGGATGGTGCCGCCGATGCTTGCCGAGCTGCTCGGCATGCCGCAGGTGAGCTTCGCGAAGAAGGTGGAGGTCGACGGCTCAACCATCAAGGTCCATCGGCAGACCGCCGACGGGTACCAGGTGGTCGAGGTTTCGACCCCGGCTCTGATCAGCGTCACCGCCGGCATCGCGGAACCGCGCTATGCCTCGCTCAAAGGCATCATGGCCGCGCGTTCGAAGGAGATCAAGCAGATCGGCCTGGGCGACCTCGGCATCGACAAAGGCGAACCGGCTGAAACGATCGAGGGCCTGGCCGACGCGGAGACGCGCAAGGCGGGCTCGGTGATCGAGGACGACGGCACCGCCGTGGATCGGATCATCCAGGTGCTGGTCGAGGCCAAGGTCGTCTAGCGCGATGGGGAAGGTGTGGGTCTACGCGGAGCTGAACCAGGGCAACCTGGCGCCGACCTCGCTCGAGCTCATGGCCAAGGCGCGCGAGCTGGGTGACGTCGAAGCGATCGCCCTTGGCGCCGGCGCCAAGGCGGCCGCCGCCACCCTGGGCAAGCACGGCGCGAAGGTCGTCCACGTCAGCGAGGACGCAGCGTTTGACGATTTCGTCGCCGAGCCGGCGACCGATGCGCTGGCCTCGCTGCACAAGGAGCAGCCTGCTGACCTCATCCTCTTCGGCTTCACCCCCGACTCACGCGACGTGGCCGGCCGGCTGGCGGCTCGGCTGGAGGTCGGTCTCATCTCCAACGCAGGGGATATCGCGGCAAAGGACGGCGGGTACGTGGCCAAGGTGCCGTACTTCGGAGGTGCGAAGCTCGCATCGATGAAGGCCAACAAGAAGCCTGCGATCGTTCTGGTCCGGCCGAAATCCTTCGAGCCGAAAGAGGTTGGTGGAACCGCGGAGGTCAAAGACCTCAAGGTCACGATCGATGCGGGCTCCAAGCGAGCTCACGTTACAGAGCGTGTGGTTGAGGCTTCGGAGAAGGTGAAGCTCGAGGACGCAAGGGTCGTCATCAGCGGCGGCCGTGGCATGGGCGGACCCGACAACTTCCCGCTCCTGGAGGACCTGGCGGGCGCCCTGGGGGGCGCAGTCGGCGCAAGCCGGGCGGTGGTTGACGCAGGTTGGGTGCCGTACTCAATGCAGGTCGGGCAGACCGGAAAGTCGGTACGCCCGGGCGTCTATATCGCGGTCGGGATTTCGGGCGCGATGCAGCACACGGTGGGGATGAAGGCGTCGAAGGTGATCATCGCGATCAACAAGGACGCCGAGGCGCCGATCATGAAGATGGCGGACCTGGGAGTCGTCGGCGACGCGCTGAAGATCGTCCCCGCGCTCACCGCCGCAGTCAAGGCGAAAAAGCGCTAGACGAACAGGAGGCGCAGCGCCTGCTCGCGGAGCGCGTCCAGCTCCGGCGAGGGAAGGACTTCGAAGGTGCCGATGCCATCCGCGAGCGTTTGCGTGCGGGCGGGTGGGACGTCGTAGATAGCGCCGGTGGCAGCGAGCTTCATGCGCTGAAGGCTCCGCCGAGCACGGCGCCGGCTCCGGTCTCGAGGGCCGTCACGCTGCTCACGGTCGTACACGGCTGGAAGCCCGACGCCGAACGCTGGCTGCTTTCGGTCTTCACCCACTGCAAGGCTGACTTCGAAGCAGTGATCGTCGACAACTCCGGCGACGAGCGCATCGCCGGATGGCTGCAGGGGCGCGCGGCTGAGCGACTACGGTCGATCAGGCTCGACCCGCCGCTCGGGTTCGCGGCTGCGGTCAACGCAGGCATCGATGCTGCGGCCGGCCAGGTGGTGATTCTCTTCGACTCGGGCGTGGATCTGACCGGGGATGCCGTGTCGCCGCTTGTCGACGTACTCTCGGACCCATCGGTCGTGGTGGCCGGGCCGTACGGACTGCGCGGGCAGGGAACGCCAAAAGAGTTCGCGGCCAGCCCGGGCCCGGAGGTAGACGCGATCGAGGGCTACTGCATGGCGTTCCGCCGCGCGGATGCGCAGGCGCTGGAGGGCTTCGATCCGCGGTTCCAGTTCTATCGGATCGCCGACATCGAGTTCAGCTTCAGGCTTCGCGATCGGGGTGGTCGTGCCGTGGTCGTGCCCAACTTGCCGCTCGAGAAACATGAGCATCGGCTGTGGGAGGCGACCGATCCGAAAGAGCGCCAGCGCCTGTCAAAGCGCAACATGTACCGCTTCCTGGACCGGTGGGGAAATCGGCCCGACCTGCTGGTCGGGCTGCAGGGCGCGCGCAGGGCGCACTTCTAGAATTGCCCGCGGTGGGCGACGACTATCCGGCCAGGGTCTCCGAGCTGAAGGCGAAGCGCCAAAAGAACCTGGCCATGGGCGGCGAGGAGAAGATCAAAAAGCAGCACGAGCGCGGCAAGCTGACGGTGCGCGAGCGGATCGATCTCCTATTCGACAAGGACACCTTCGTCGAGTTCGGCCTGCTCGCGCATCAGCAACAGGTTCGTGGAGGCGCCGAGATCGACCCCGACGGGACGCCGGCAGACGGGGTGGTCACGGGTCACGGGATGGTGGGGGGACGGCAGGTCTGGGTCATCGCATACGACTTCACCGTCATGGCCGGGTCGATGGGCGCGGTCGGCGAGCAGTTCAAAGCGGCGAGGGTGCGAGAGCTCGCACTCCGCTACCGCAAGCCGATCGTGTGGCTTCTCGATTCCGCTGGCGCCCGCATCCAGGAGGCCGCCGGTTCGACGTTCGCGGGCACGGGCTACCTGTTCGCCGACCAGGTCGTGATGTCCGGCGTGATCCCCCAGGTCGCGGCCATGCTCGGCCCATGCTCGGCCGGCACGGCTTACATACCAGGTCTCGCCGATTTCGTGCCGATGGTCAAGGAGACGTCCTCAATGTCGCTGGGCGGCGCGCGTTTGGTGAAAGCGGCTACGGGCGAGGACGTCTCGGATCACGACATGGGCGGGTCGCAGGTCCACTGCTACGAGTCGGGAGTGGGGGACAACGAGGTCGCCGACGACCGCGAGTGCATCGAGACAGTGCGCAAGTTCCTCTCCTACTTCCCCTCCAACAACACCGAGGCGGCGCCGTTCCACGACAACGGAGATCCTGCGGACCGCTCGGTCGATGGACTGGAGAAGATCGTGCCGGTCAATCCGCGCGCCGCGTATGACGTCAGGCGAGTGGTCAAGGCAGTCTTCGACCACGACAGCTGGTTCGAGGTCAAGCCCGCGTGGGCGAAGAACATCGTCATCGGTCTCGCCCGCGCCGGTGGCCACGCCGTCGGAGTGGTGGCCAACCAGCCGATGCAGAAGGGCGGCATCCTCGACTCGGATGCCGCGGACAAGGCGGCGCGCTTCATCCGCATGTGCGACGCGTTCAACGTGCCGCTGGTCTACCTGATGGACGTGCCCGGATTTCTCGTCGGGTCGCAGGTCGAAAAGCAGGGCATCATCCGCCACGGCGCGAAGATGCTCTATGCAACTTCGGAGGCGACGGTGCCGAAGATCACCGTGATCATGCGCAAGGCTTACGGCGCCGGCTACTACGTGATGTGCGGCAAGGGCTACGAGCCGGACGTCCTGGTCGCGTGGCCGTTTGCTGAGATCTCTGTCATGGGACCTGAGGGCGCGGTAAACATCATCTTCAACAAGCAGATCGAAGCCTCGGACGATCCGGAGACGACGCGGGCGCAGATGATCGATGCGATCCGCGCGCAGATCAACCCTTACCTCGCGGCGGGGTGGGCGATGATCGACGACGTCATCGACCCGTCGGAAACGCGCCGGGTGATCATTCGGGGCATCGAGCAGGCGGCGGACAAAAGGGTCGACCGGCCGTGGCGAAAGCACGGGAACATCCCCGTATGACGAAAGTAGTCATCAGCGCCGCCCTGACCGGCGTGCTCTCGACCAGAAACCAGTGTCCTGCCATCCCATACACGCCGAAGGAGATAGGTGAGGAGGCAAAGCGCGCGGCTGACGCAGGCGCTGCGATCGTCCACATCCACGCCCGTACCCCAGATGGCGGGCCCGACTGGAAAGGTGAAACCTTCGCGGAGATCTTCTACGAGGTCCGCACGCGCGCTGACGTGATCGTCAACTTCTCAACCGGCGCGATCGGCGTCCCGCCAGAGGATCGGGTCGCGCACATCCGTGACCTGAGGCCCGAGATGGCCGCCCTGAACATGGGCTCGATGAACTATGCGATCTACTCGGAAAAGAAGAAAACCTTCTATCACGACCACGTCTTCGCCAACTCTTTCAAGGACATCCAGTTCTTCCTCGAGACCATGAAGAAGGCGGAGGTCCGCCCCGAGATGGAGTGCTTCGACGCCGGGCACATCGGCAACGCGCGCCCGCTCATCGACATGGGCGTGCTCGCACCTCCGTTCCAGTTCAGCCTCATCATGGGTGTCCTGGGCGGCATCCCCGGCACGACGCGGCACCTGGTCGACCAGGTCGACTCGCTGCCGCCGGGCTCGCACTGGCAGGTGATCGGCATCGGGCTCAACCAGTGGCCGCTGGTGGCTGCGGCGATCACGATGGGCGGCAATGTTCGGGTCGGGCTGGAGGATAACTTCTACG
>DATHDR010000109.1:0-6182 GCA_035318965.1 Verrucomicrobiia bacterium
CGTTCGCTCGAACGAGGACTCGAAATGAGCTCAAAACCTTCCAAGTAATTCGTGTAGTAATCCGCGACCCTCTAATGGCTCCAAAAAGGCCGGACGGGTCTGCGCAATGATCCCAATCGGGTACAAGACCATCGAAAAGCCTCCATCAAACCCAGGGCAGTTCAGCCGCAGCACTACGGCGTTTCTTGGCGTGAACATGATTTTCTGTGTAGTAACGCGAGCCGGGACCGTTTCGAATAGCAAGGCCCGATTCGCGCTCGCCGAAACCCAGGCCACCGCCACCCGGAATCTACTTGCCGAAAACACCTCCATCGGCAAGAAGGTCGGGCCAATGGAGAGGCCCGAAGCAGCGATGGCAAACGTGCCGCCCGCGCCTGGCCACGAGGTTGCCGAGCACCAGGACCCAACCGCCGAAACTGCGCTCCGAGGACAGTTGCGATGAGTTTCCGGGTCGTCGGGAGTCTCATTTAGTGATCCCGGTAGCGTCCGATACGATGGATTCGGCTTGCGGGAGCGCTGGAGTCGGACTGGAGGGAGATGAGATGCCCGAACACAAGATCGGAACCCGCGAGGAATGGCAGGTGGCCCGGGACGAGCTCGCGAAGCTTGAGGCCGAGCAGGCGGAGCGAAACGACGAGATCACGAGAACGCGTCGCGATCTGCCCTGGGTCCGGGTCGAGAAGGAGTACGAGTTCGACACCGAGGACGGCAAGAAGACCCTGGCCGAGCTCTTCGACGGGCGCTCACAGCTGCTCGCCTACAACATCATGTTCGGACCCGACTACACAGTCGGCGCCTGCCCTGGCTGCACCAGCTTGGGCGACGGGCTCGACGGCTCGCTCGTTCACCTGAGCCACCGCGACGTGACGCTGCTCTGTTTTTCGCGGGCGCCGGTGGACCGGCTGACGGCCTACAAGCAGCGGATGGGCTGGCAGTTCCCATACGTCTCCACCTACAACAGCGACTTCGCGTTCGACTTCGGCCTCGCGTTGACCGAGGAGCAGGCGCAGCGGATTCCCGAGGTCAAGGAGATGATCGACAACCCGCCCGACTGGCTCGAGGAGTGGTCACGCCAGATCGGGGCTGAGCTGAAGGACGGTCTGCGCGAGAACCCGAGCTGGATCGCCTTCGCGCGCAAGAACGGGACCGTCTATCACACCTACACCGTGTCGGCGCCCGACCCGTTCGTCGCGCCGTACTACAACTTCCTGCTCGAGCGAACGCCGAAAGCCCAACCCGCCGAACCCCGCACCTGGCGGAAGGACGAATACCCGGACTGATCCCGATCGCGTCGTCGGTGGGCGACCAGTCGCGGTGCAGACTGGCTGTCCACCAGTGACGATCCTTTCTCCCGATTCGCGCACGTCAGCCCCGAGTCCGATTCCGTTGAGAGGCGGGCAACCGCTCGGCCTCTCGATCGATTAGTTTCGGACCGCGGCGCGGTCTTAGCCTGTGAAGATGGCTGAGCTGAGCATGCTGGTAACTGGGCTCGTCGTCGGTGAGTCGCCGCGCTGGCACGACGGCCGGCTCTGGTACGCGAACTGGGGCGCGCAAGAGATCCAGGCCGTCGATGCGAGCGGCCACGGCGAGGTCATCGCCAGGGGCCCGAAGCCGGTGGGCTACTGCATCGACTGGCTGCCGGACGGTGCCCTGATCGTCACGGGGGAAGACAAGCTGCTGAGCCGCGCCGCGGATGGGTCATTCACAACCCATGCCGATCTCAGCGCGCTCGGCCAGGGTTGGAACGAGGTCACCGTCGATGGCCGCGGCAACATCTACGTGAACAGCGTCGGCTTCCGATTCGGCCAGGAGGACTTCCGGCCGGGGACCATCGCGGTGGTGAGGCCGGACGGGACTGCGACGCAGGTTGCCGACAACATCGCCTTCCCGAACGGCATGGTGATCACGCCGGACAACTCGACGCTGGTCATCGCCGAGTCATGGGCAAACAAGCTCACCGCCTTCGACATCGAACGCGACGGCAGCCTGTCCAACCGGCGTATCTGGGCGGAGGTTAGCGGAGACGGGATCTGCCTCGACGCGGAAGGCGCGATCTGGTGCTCGGGCGTTTCCGGCAACACGCCGGAATGCCTGCGCGTGCGCGAAGGCGGCGAGGTGGTGGAACGGATCACCCTCGACCGCGCCTGCTTCGCGTGCATGCTGGGTGGTGAGGACGGCAGGACGCTGTTTCTCATGACCGCCGAGTGGCGCGGGGTCGAGAGGATGGGTGAGCTGTTTCGATCGCAGACCGGCCAGGTTCAGACCATGAGGGTTGACGTCCCACACGCCGGCCGGCCGTAGTCGAACGGCGCAGTTCGTCTACAACGGCATCACCAACGGAGGCCGCCTTCAGGCAGCAGGCGCAGAGGCCTAGTCCGCTCTCGTCAAGACTTCCAGGAACGGAATACTCGAGCGCGGTGACCTCGAGGGCATCGACGATGCCGAGGTGCTCGACCTTGGCTGCCGAAGAGTAGCGAATCGTGGTGACGTTCAACATCCGTGACTTCGCGCCCCTCCTGCGCCTCCCGATGGGCCGTTGGACGTTGGAAGTGCTGAGCCGGTCGCGGGCTCGCATCTCCCGCCCCGGGCATCCCAACCAAGATGCGTCGGTTCCAAATGATCGTTTTCTGGCCGGATCATTTCGGATCCAAACCGCCCCTAAGTCACACGTTCTGGTTAAGGTTCCGTACGATCCTCAATCGCACTCAGCTGCTGGTGGTCGGCTTCTTTGGACTTGTCTGGATTGCGCTCGTCGCGGTTCTGGTGCTTTCCCCCGAGGTCTACACACAGACCCTGCGCAGGGTCGGTGGAGACAGTCTCGCGATCGAGGCGGCGTTTGTGATTACGCTCTCGGCGCTTATCGTTTTCCTCGTGGTGGGGGTCGTCCGTCGCTGGCGATGGACTTTCTGGCTGGTCCTGATCGCTTTCTTCTTTGGCGTGTTGCGTCTTCCAGCCTCGGCACTCCAGCTCGCCGGGCTGATGCCGGCCAGCGGCCCGACCTGGTACGAGGCGCTGCAAGGTGTGATCGGAGTCGTCCAGTTCCTGATCGCGATCGCGATGGTGGCGGGCTATCGGAAAGCCGGAATTTGGGGAGATTTCTGATCCTGTGGATTCGCGAAGTCGACCGGTCAACCGGGTACCGAGCCTCGCTGTAGCGGCTCCGCCTTGGTGGAGGATCGGAGCCTTCGCCGGATCACAGCCGGATCACGCATTCCCGGAAACGGCCGGTTCCAGGAGGTCACCCAAGGACATGCGCGCCGCGCGGTTTGAGTTCATGCGGCTCTTAGAGGAGCCGCCGGGACACATCAGGACATGACACCGATACGTTTCGGGACCGTGAGGCCCACGGGTTCAAATCCCGCCCCCGACGAGTTGAATTCAGAGCCGCATGCGAGGCGAACTAGCCCGCCGCTTGGAGTTCGCTCTTTTCGCCTTTGCCACTATGGGTATCGCTAGGCGCTGGTCGAACTACAGCCTTGATGCTGTGCGGATCGCGGCCGGCGGTCAGGGCTTGCTCCGTGTCGGCAAGACCATACTCGCCAGTGACGAGATCGTCGAGACTAACTCGCCCAGAGGCAGCGAGAGCAATTGCGGTCGGCCATGTATTGGCATATCGGAATGTGCCAGTAATGAGCAGCTCGCGTTGTTGGATCACCCCAAGGGGCAGCCTCAATTCATCTGCACCCATCCCAACGAAGACGACTGACCCCGCCGGCCGGACCAAACGTACGCCTGCATCAATGGCGGCTGATGAACCAGAGCAGTCGATGAACGCGTCGAACTCGCCGGCGATGTCATCAGAGCCCGGGACCGCGATCTCCGTGGCGCCGCTTGCCAAGGCCGCCGACAGTCGGATGCGGTTGACGTCACTCACGGCGATTCGCGTCGCGCCGACGGCACGTGCAACCATGGTCGTTACCAGGCCGATTGGCCCTGCCCCTGCGATCAGCAATGAAGTCCCAGCCTGGGTACCGGCTTTGCGGTTTGCCCAAATGCCGACAGAGAGCGGCTCAAGCAGAGCAGCTGCGTTGTCACTGATTTCATCGGGCACCGTGTAGGCGAGCTCCGACTTCACAGCGACGAATTCCGACAGAGTGCCATCGACGGGAGGCGTGCCATGGAATCTGATGTTCGGACACAGGTTGTATCTACCGGTCCGACACTGATCGCAGCGACCGCATGGCTCGCCCGGTTCAATGGCGACACGCTCGCCCACTCGCGCCAGTGAGACTCCCTTGCCGACTTCAACTATTTGACCCGACGATTCGTGTCCCAGGACCAACGGGCTGCGGACCACGAAATCGCCGATGCGGCCGTGCTCGTAATAGTGGACATCGGATCCGCAAACTCCGACCGACAGAATCCGGACCAGGACCTCGCCTTCCGACGGAGTTGGAACCGGACGCTGCTCAATTCGCAGATCGCGCGGCGCGTACAGGACCGCTGTGGTCATCGTGCCGAGTGGTCGACCAGGATTGCCAGTCGACCTAGATGTGGACATAGTGGACTCCTTGCCGGCCCCTTGAGGAGCCGGTGGGACAGTCGAGGACACGGCACCGACACGTTTCGGGACCGTGAGGCCCCGGGTTCAAATCCCGGACCCCCGAGTTGACAGGCCCCGCTGGGTCGGATGAGAGATACGTCGCGTCGGACCACTCCCCGAACCGCTCCGGGGCGCTCAACACGCTCCAAACGTGATCAGGAGCAGCGTGCGTGACCGACGCTGGACATACGTTGACGATCACGGCACCGAGCTTGACAGTTTTTGAGATGAATTGGCGGAAGCGCCGACCGGCTCTGATTCGAAGTTTCAGCAGATGCAAGAAGCAGATCGAATGAGACTCCTTCCTCTATTTCTGCCTCGAATACGTCACGTCCAGATCCTGCTCCCAGTTGGAACCGTCGTGGGACAACTGCCCGTGAACACTGATGGTCTTCGCGTCATCGCTGAACGTGCCAGTCATTTGTTGCGAGAAGCCCGTCGACTCACGCCACATTTTCCACACGCTGCCTTCCAATTTCATCTGATAAATCCTGCCGACACCGCGTTCGTCGGAGTAGAGGACGCAACATGCGTCGGCGGAGTCGTCTCGACCAATCACACTTACGGCACTTGGCGGACCTGGCTCTTCCCAGTCAAAGTGCCAGATCAGTAGAGCATCCTCAGCCAACCACTCGAAAGTAGAGCTGCCATATGCGGCGGATGGGAATGCGGGATGAGTTCCAAGCATGGCCCACTTGCCAATCAGTATTCCAAGGTGTTTCAGGGAACGAGTTGGTTGCGGCGGCTGTAGTTCAGGACGCTCACTCACGTCACCGTCACCTCAGCCAGGATAGCTTAGGGCGGGCGTCCACTCCCTAGACTCGGGATTCTCGGCGACCTTTGGCCAGAAACTTTGGAACAAGTCGAAGGAAATACGGCCCAACGCTCCTCTCGACCGCGCGTTTGAGTAGGCACCTCGGTGCCGGCGCCGATTGCGACACCCAGGTCGGCCTGACGGCAGAGGGCCCCGGCAAATGACGCCGGTCGAACCTATAGTCGGTGAAATGAGCCGAGATTCAACCGCCAACAAGGAGACCGTCGCTTTGGGGCTATGGGGTGTTCGATATCAGGTTAGTGACGTCAGCCGCTCAGTTGCCTTCTACACGCAAGTACTTGGATTCACGTTGGATCAACAGAACTTACCGGCGTTCGCGCAGGTCTCGATCGGCGGTCTCAAACTCATCCTCAGTGGTCCGGGGGCGTCGGGCTCGCGGCCAATGCCCGATGGCCGCCACCAAGAGCCAGGAGGTTGGAATCGAGTCGTTCTTGAGGTCAAGGACTTAGCAGCTCGAATCGCTGAGTTACGAGGTGGAGGCCTGCGCTTTCGGAATGACCTGGAAGTTGGGCCGGGCGGCAAACAGATCCAACTTGAAGATCCCGACGGAAACTCTTTGGAGTTGTTCGAGCCAGCTCAACGATAGCTAGGGAGCTGCTGCGCAACCTCGCGCACCGGCGTTCTCGGAAAGCGACAGGCGGATGTCGCACGGCTCGTCGCCGACGGCCTGAGCAACAAGCAGATCGGCGCGCGCCTCTTCATCTCCGAGCGCACAGTGGACAGCCACGTGCGCAGCATCCTTAACAAGCTCGGGGTCAACACTCGAGCGCAGATCGCCGGCTGGATCGCGTCGTCGATCGGTAG
>DATHDR010000110.1:0-6613 GCA_035318965.1 Verrucomicrobiia bacterium
GAGGCGAAGATCAGGGTGCCACCGATGATGAGGAGCACAACCGCGCACCAGTACGGCGCGTAGAGGTCGATCCTCGAGACGATCGGGGCCAGCGCTCCGCCGACGACCAGCGTCAGGACCATGGTCAAAAGCGCCATCGAGTTGGCCGTGATCAACGCTGAACGCGGGAGGATCGTTGGGATGACCGCAGCCTCTGCCGGGCCGAACAGCTGGCCGACGGCGGAAAAGACGAGCGTGATCAAAAGTAGATGGGCGAAGTCGGCGCCCAGGCCGGGCACGAGCGCGGCGATCGGGATCAGAGCCACAACCGCGGCCCGGCCGAAGTTGCACCACATCATGATCTGCTTGCGGTCGTAGCGGTCCGCGATGACCCCGGCGATCGGCGCAAACAAGACGGCGGGGACGGTGTATGTCAGCAGGGTGATCGCCACAGGCGTGCTGCCGCCGGAGATCTTGTACGCGAGGATGATCAGCGAGAAGAGCAGGAACTTGTCCGCCAGCTGAGCGGCGAGCTGCGCGAACCAGATGTTTCGAAACGCGGTGTGCCGGAGCACCGCACGAAAGCCTCCGGCCCCCGGAGTCTCGAGTGGAAAACGGATAGGTTCTTCCACAGGCGCTAGAGGTTAGCCGTCGGGACCGCGAAATTCCTGATAAATGGCCTCCCACTCGGCCAGTGAGAGCGTTTGCGGGCGGCGCTGGGGATCGATGCCCCTTTCGCGAAGGCGTGCGCCGGCCGCGGTGCTGCCGATGTCATTGAGCCGGCCCAACGTTCCGCCAAGCTGCTTCCGGCGGCCCTGGAACACCGCCTCGACAAATCGAAAGAAGGCGCGGAGGTCGTCGACGTGCACCGCCGGCTCATCCCGCACGTTGAGCACCACCAGCGCGGAGTCGACACGCGGCGCGGGTGTGAAGGCGGACGCAGGAATGGTGAAGACGATCCGCGCGTCGGCGAACACCTGCACCGCGACTGTGGACAGGCTTGCGCCGCTCGAGGCCGTCCATCGCTCTGCCACTTCTTTCTGGACCACGAGGGAGAGCAGCCGCGGGCGCGGCGGGTCGTCGAGGAGCTTACGGATCAACGCGCCCGTGAGGTTGTACGGGATGTTCCCTGCGACAACGTGGCCGCCGCGCGGAAATGCTGCGGACTGGTCGAACTTGAGGATGTCCTTTTCCACGAGCTCGACGCTCTCCAAGCCTTCGAGCACCTCGCGCAGCACAGGAATCAGGCGCCGGTCGAGCTCGACCGCAACCAGTCGGCGGCACATTCGCGCCAGCGCCACGGTCAGCCCGCCTGCGCCCGCCCCAACTTCCAGCACCTCGTCGTCCGGCTCGATCCCCGACGCGTGTGCGATTCGGTCACGAGTGCCCGGATCCACGATGAAGTTCTGGCCGAATGAATGCTTGAGCTCGACGCGGTGACGGCGGAGCAGCTTGATGAGCTGGTCTGAGTCAGCCGGGTCGATCACTTCATGTTGCGAAAGAGCGCGTACGCGTTCGCGGTTTCTCGTTCAGCGAGCTCAGTCAGACTGACTCCCCGCAGCTCGGCCACAACCTCTGCCGTGTCGAGCAGATATTCGGGGCGATTGGGGACGCCCATTCGCTTCTGAGCATTTCCGTATGGCGAATCGGTCTCCAGCAGCAATCGATCGGCCGGACACTGAACGACGACATCGCGGAGTGCGGCGCGGCTCGGTCTTGTGATCAACCCGGCAAAAGACAGGTAGAACCCGAGGCTCAGAAAGCGCTCCGCCCATTCCCAATCCAGAGCGAAGTAGTGCATGACGCCCCGCAGCCCTTTGTGCCTGGAGATCGCGTCGGCGACCTCGGCGTCGGCACCGCGGTTGTGGACCGACACAGGTAGATCCAGCTCGAGCGCGAGGGCGAACATGTCGTCGAGCCGTTGTCGCTGCACATCGCGGTCGGGGCCGCCGACATGCTCGAAGTCAAGTCCGATCTCGCCGATGGCCACCACCATCTCGTCTGCCGCCAGGTCTCTGAGCGCGTCGACGTCGGGCCCTGATGGCTCGAGGGGGTAGTGCCCCACGCCGGCCCACACCTCCTGGAAGCGGTTGGACAGCGAGACCGCGCCGCGGCTGCGCTCCAGGTCCGTGCCCATCGCGATCAATCGCGTCACGCCTGCGCTCACGGCGCGCTCGACCACCTGGTTCGGCTCGCCCAGCTCCTCGAGATGCAGATGCGTGTCTACGAAGGCGAGTTCTACGAGGAGGCTCCTTCCATGCGTTTCAGCTCCTCGTCAACGACTTTGTCGTCGAGCTTCTTGAACAGGGCCTGTGGCTGCAGCAACTTCTGGCCAGCGCGCAGGCCGGTGGGCAACCACACCAGCTCACTTGGATACTCGCCCGCGAGCACAGTGTGGGATTTGCCATCCTCCGAGTACTCACGTTGCTCCGGCTGCGGCGCGATCACGCCCCGGTGACCGAGCAATTCGTGGAGCTTCTGGCCTGTGAACGGAAGGACGGGCGTGAACATCACCTTGAGGTTGTCAACACAGCGCAGGGCGACGTGCAGAACGGTGCCGGCACGACCGCGGTCGGTCTTGATCGAGTGCCATGGCTGCTCCTCGCCGAGATACTGGTTGACTAGGGCGGCTAACCGCATAGCCTCCGTGACGGCGGCCTTGAAATGGGCGCCGGCGTAGAGCGCGCCAACCGATTCAAATCCGGCCTCAACGGCCTCCAGGACCTGCCGGTCCCGTTGGGTGAGCTCACCGGCAGGAGGCACTTCTCCGAAATTTCGATGAGCGTTGACGAGAGTGCGGTGCACGAGGTTGCCCCACGTGCCGACCAGCTCGTCGTTGTTGCGACGCAAGAACTCAGCCCATGTGAAATCGGTGTCCTGCGTCTCCGGCCCAGCGATGGTCAGGTAGTAACGCAACGGGTCCGGGTCGTATCGCGATAGGAAGTCGCCGACGTAAATTCCGACCCGACGGCTCCGGCTGAACTTGCTTCCCTCCATCGTGAGGAACTCGCTCGCCACCACGTCGTATGGCAGGTTGAGCTCGCCCACGCCCAGTAGGATCGCCGGCCAGATCACGGTGTGAAAGGTGATGTTGTCCTTGCCCATGAAGTAGTAGCCCCGCGCTTTTGGATCCTGCCACCACTTTTTCCACGCATCAGGCTCGTCGCGGACCTGCGCCCATTCGATGCTCGCGGACAGGTAGCCGATCACCGCGTCAAACCAGACATAGAGCCGCTTCAGGTTCTGCTCCTCCCAGCCGGGGAGCGGGATCGGGATGCCCCAGTCAATATCACGCGTAATGGCGCGTGGTTTGAGCTCGGCGACGAAGTTGGTCGAGAAGGCGCGAACGTTGGGCCGCCAGTGGTCCTGCTTCGAGATCCACTCGCGCAGCTGATCGGCGAACATCGGAAGCTCGAGGAAGAAGTGCTCGGTCTCGCGGAACTCTGGGACTTCGCCGTTGATGATGGAGTGCGGATTGATCAGGTCGATCGGATCGAGCTGGTTGCCGCAATTGTCGCACTGGTCTCCACGCGCCCCTTTGAATCCGCAGATAGGACACTCCCCCTCGAGGTAGCGGTCGGGCAGAGTGCGCCCGTTGCTGGGCGAGAACGCCCCGAGCTGCTTGCGCGCCACTATGTAGCCCTTCGCGTGAAGCGTCTTGAAGACGTCTTGCACAACGCGGTAGTGGTTTGCGGTCAGCGTCTGAGTGAACAGGTCGTATGCCAATCCGAGCTGCTGCAGGTCGTTGACGATCACGGCGTGATATCGCTTGACGATGTCCTCTGGTGATACGCCCTCCCGGTCGGCTTCGGTTGTGATCGGCGTTCCGTGGTCGTCGGTCCCGCTGACCATGAGCACGTCGTTGCCCTGCAGCCGGTGGTAGCGTGCGAAAACGTCCGACGGCACGCCGAATCCAGCCACGTGGCCAAGGTGACGCGGGCCGCTTGCATAGGGCCACGCCACCGCCACGAGGATTCGCTCAGGCTCGTGTTTTGTCAGGGGCACCGGAGATGACAAGGGTAAACTCGCCGCGCGTTCGATCACCGAGGGCAGCCAGCACCTCTGACGCGGTCCCTCGCAAAACCTCCTCGTGCACCTTGGTCAGCTCGCGTGTGACGGTGAGGCTTCGCCCAGGCAGCGTGTCAGCGACCAGCGCCAGTGATTTCTTGATGCGGTAGGGCGACTCGAACGCGACGGCTGGCCGGGGATTATCGACGAGCGTCGCGAGCAACCGCCGCATCTCCCCCGGCTTGCGGGGCAGGTAGCCGACGAAAGTGAACCCGGGTCCGCCATAACCTGCAACGGAGAGCGCCGCCGTGACCGAGCTCGGCCCTGGAATGGGAACGACGGTGTGTCCCGCCGCCCACGCAGCGGTGACGAGCGCCTGGCCGGGATCAGAAAGTGTCGGCGTTCCGGCGTCGCTGACAAGGGCGACATCATGCTGGTCGAGCTCGGACATCACACGGGGAAGGCCGCGTCGCTCCACGGGAGCGCGATAGCTGATCAGGGGCTTGCGCAGGCCGTGCCGTGCCAGGAGGCGGGCCGTGACGCGCGTGTCCTCGGCCGCGATCGCGCCCACCTCGCCGAGAATTCGCACTGCGCGCGCGCTGACGTCCTCGAGGTTTCCGATCGGAGTTGCAACCACGAAGAGCTTGCTCACAAGCTATTTGCCAGGGTGATCGCCCCCACCCGGGTGACCCCGCGCAGCGCGGGGACCCCGAAGGTCAGGGCCGACCTCCCCGGGTAGCGGGGAGATTTCGTCTATCCAATCGCCCACGTGATCAGCTATCTCCGCTGCGGGGCCGACGAATCGCGATGCAGGCGGCAGCACGTCGAGGAATGCTTTCCTGTAGTCGCGCCCGAGGATCCGGTTGTCGAGGATCACCACGGCGCCACGGTCGGTCGAGCGCCGGATCAGGCGGCCGAAACCCTGCTTCAGGCGCAGCGCGGCCTGCGGCAGCGCGAGCTGCGCGAACCCATCACGAACCTGCTCGGCGCGGGCTGCGTACACGGGTTCCGTCGGCACCGGGAACGGAAGCCTGACCATGACCACGCAGCTCAGCCTTTCGCCCGGCACGTCGATGCCTTCCCAGAAGCTTGCGGTGCCCAGCAGCAGCGGGCGCGCCGCCTCCTCGAATGCCTTCAAGAGCTGACGGCGCTGCCCGTCGATGCCCTGCCCAAGGATCAGCACCTCGTCCAGGTCGGTCCGCTGCTTCAAGGCGGCATGCACGTCGCGCAGCTGGCGATGCGATGTGAACAGAACCAGCGTCCGGCCGCCGACCCGGCGGGCGACTGAAGCGATGACCTCGGTGACCTGCTGGTCAAACGCCTCGGCTTCGGGTCCGACCAGGTCCGTCGGCAGACACACCAGCGCCTGGTGAAGGAAGTCGAAAGGAGAAGAAAGGATCACCTCCTCCACCTCTGGGCCGAGTCCCACCCGGGAACGGAAGTAGTCGAAGGATCCGCCGACGGCAAGGGTCGCCGACGTGAACACGGTGGAGCGGCGCTCTGCATACACATGGTCGCGGAGCAGGAAGCCGACGTTGATCGGCGCCGCGCGGAGGAGGAGGTTTTCCGTCCTCGCGAGGAGCGTGAACCAGTAGACGCGGTTGTGGTCTGGGGTGAGCATCGCCTCGTCGATCAGTCGAGCTGCGGCGTCAAGTCGCCCACGGATGATCTCCAGCTCGCGGATGCCCTGGTCTGGCTCGGCACCGCCCAGCCAGTCGCGAACACCAGCGACTGCACGGCGCAACCCGGCATCCAGTGCAGCCAGCGCGGTGACCGCATTCTCTGCGGCCAGGCTCACCGCCGGCCAACCTTCGTCTTCGCGAAGAGGCGGGGTTAATCGCAGGGACTCGTCTTTTCGCTCCATGTCGCCGAGCTTCGCGGCGACCCAATGCGCGGCGAGGTTGAAGAACTCTCGCGCGCGCTCACCGGCGACCAGGCTCGCCGGTATCGCCTGCTCGAAAGCCTCGCCCGAAGATCCAAGGTGCGGCTGGCGCTGAAGCTCAAACAGCAAACCGGAGGGAGCATCCCCTACCTTCGCCAGTCGCTCAAGAAGGGCGAGGAGACCCGGTCCATCCACCTCCTGGCGCAGCCCGCGTGTCGCCGCCTCTTCCAGGTGGTGGGCCTCGTCGATCACGAGGTGATCGAAGTCCGGGAGCAGGCCACCCCCCACCTCGGCATCCGCGAGGAGCAGCGAATGGTTGACGACGACAAGGTCCGCCGCCTCGGCCTCCGCGCGGGCGCGGTGGACATAGCAGTCCTCTTTGGTGCAATGGATCCCGACACAGTCGAGCGGGTCGGACGCGATGTTTGCCCACAGGACTTCCTCACGGCCGTGAAGGCGCAGCTCGGAGCGATCACCGCTTTCTGTCGTATGCAGCCACATGAGGACCTTGAGCTTGAATTTCAGCTCGTCGGCATCCTTGCAGCGCTCGGCCAGGAAACGTCGCCAGCGACGCAGGGACACGTAGTTTGTGCGGCCTTTCAGCAGGCATGCCTTGAAATCCCACGGCAGCCATTCGCGCAGCCCCGGCAGGTCCTTCCCCATCAGCTGCTCCTGCAACGTGTGCGTGTTTGTGGAGACGACCACGCGTTCGTGATGGCGCACTGCCCGGGCGATCGACGGTAC
>DATHDR010000111.1:0-10463 GCA_035318965.1 Verrucomicrobiia bacterium
AGAAGAAAGGCAGGTTGCCCATCTGGCCGACGAGGATGACGACGACCAGAACCACGTACATGCCAAAAGCGCGCCAGACCCGCCCGGGTGGATCGACTCCCTCCGTCAAAGCGCCGCCGCCTGCGGCAGCGACCGCCGGCAGATCCGCTTCTGGCGCGGCCCCCACCACCCGGCGCGGGCTGGTGATCGTAGCCTCGTGTGAAAACTGCCACACCTCAGCCGGCCGCCAGTAGCGAAGCAGCACAGCAAGGCATCCCATCGAGACAAGCGCGGCGAGAATGTCGGTGAGCTCAGGACCCACGAAGTTCGACACCAGGAACTGCACGATCGCGAATGAGATGCCGGTCACCAGCACCGCGGGCAGGATCTCCCGCATTCGCCTCCAGCCGGCCAGCACGACGATCAGGTAAGCGGGGATCAGAACCGAGAACAGCGGCAGCTGGCGGCCGACCATCGCCGATAGGGCGAGGGTGGTCTGGGTCACGTCCTTGTGCAGGATTGGGGCGACGAGGCCGCCGAGCGTCACGATCGGAATGCCGATCGAGCCGAATGCGACGGGCGCTGTGTTGGCGAGCAGGGCGAGGACTGCCGCGGTCACGGGCTCGAAGCCGAGGCTGGCGAGGATCGAGGCTGTGATCGCCACCGGTGCCCCGAAGCCGGCGATGCCCTCGAGCAGTGCACCGAAGCTGAATGCAATCAGCAGCGTCTGCAGGCGGCGATCGGTGGTCAGGCGGGTGAGGGCGCGCTTGATCACGTCGAAGTCGCCGCTCGCGACGGTCAGGTTATGGAAGAAGACAGCATTGAGGACGATCCAGGAGATCGGCCATAGGCCGAATGCCATGCCTTCGGTCGCGGTGCCGACGGTCACGCCGAAGGGCATGCCCCAGACGATCCAGGCGAGCAGAGCCGCGGTGAGCATCGCCGCCAGCGCACACATCCAGGCGGGCAGGCGAAGGATGGCCAGCATGACGAACAGCACGTAGAGCGGGAGCCCAGCGACCAGGGCCGACAGCAGGATGCTGCCCAGCACTGGCTCGTATTGCTGATGGAAAGTAAGAAGTATCCCCATCGTCCCCCCAGTTGCGACAAGGCCGCCAGCTGAGGTCAATTCAAGCTCAAACGATCTCCTTTTGCAAGGAGCGGCGCCTCTGCCAGGCGGTCGCGGCGATGCTCAGCATCCAGAGCAGAGCGGCCAGGGCCAGCAGGACCCACTCGGGGCTGCGAGGTATCGGGGGCGGCACGTTTCCGGTGCGCCCGTACTCCGCAAACTGCGCGGGGTCTGGTGAGTCGGTCGAGGCGAAGTAGAGCGCGGCCGAAAAGAGCGCTGTCCACACGAGCCCGCGAGTCCAATTTCCAAGCCGGCTCACACCGAAACCGGGAAGCGCAGCCAGAATCCAGAGCTCCGGCCCGATCGGGACGTCGCGGTCCTCCAGCTCCTTGACGACAAGGGCCGCGGTGACCAGCAGGCCGACGGCGGCTGCGTACCAGCCGGGACCGAGGAGGTCCGTGCCGACGAAGGGAAAGCCGAGCTGGGCGAAGCGTGGGGTGGTGACGACCCACATTGCCCAACCGAACCAGGCGCCTAGCACGAGCTCGACCACAGCGAGCGCGACGACCGCCGCGCGGGCCTCGATGAACAGCGCGATGAAAAGGGCGACGACGGCCACCCAGCAGGCTGGCGACTCGAATCCGAAGGTCTCCTTAAGGTGCGCTGGTGGAACGCTGATCCACCAGGGCGACGCGACGGACGCGATGACGCACACGGCAACCACGAAGTCGAGCACCGAAGCGGGCCGCGAGCGGAAACCTGGCCGAACCGGGAGCTGCACCTACCAGCTGCCCCCGCCACCACCTCCACCGCCGCCGCCCGAGAAGCCACCACCGCCGAACCCGCTCGAGCTGCCTGAGCTCGGCGGCGTGTAAGTGATCGCGCTCGAGATGCTGGCGTTCATCGACTGCAGGCTGTTGGCAAGCAGGGCCGCCTGGAAAGGCGCGCTGCCGGCGTACCAGTTGTTGGTCGCGCTGGTGTCGATCCCTTCGAAGGCTTTCGCCCACTGGGTTACGCAGCCGAACACGATCGCGAAGGGGAGCAGCTGCGTGAAGATCTGGGCCTTCTCCGCGAACTGCTGGCGATATTTTTCGGCCGTCGTCATGTAGAGACGGAAGCCGAGAGTGCGCTGCAGCAGCTCGCGTCCGGTCGCTGTGCGCTGTGGCATGAAGGGGACGCTGATGCTGAGGACTATCCCGGTGAGCAGGATCGCCGCGCCGACGAGACCCCAGCCGAACTTCACGCCCAGCAGCGCGGTGACCGCGATGCCCGCCATGACCAGGCCGAGTCCAAGGCATCCCCAGGTGGCGCGGGCGGTGTCCGGCCTGGTGGTGAACAGCTTCCGCGTCACGGCGTCTGTGTAGATCTGGCGTTCGGCGTTTCTGAGGGTGGGGGCAAATGTGCCCTTTAGGTCAGAGAGCTTGATTTGCCGGCCGCCGGCGAAGAGGCCGTCGAGGAGCGTCTTTTCGTATGGCAGCAGGGCCGCAGCGTCGCCGCCCGGCTTCCAGGTGAAAGTCCAGTCCTTTTGATTGGGGACCTCGGTGATGGTCATGTATCCGCGCACGGCCAAGTCGACGATCGTGGCGGTCACGTCTTTGGTATCGGCGCGCTCGTCGAGGATCAGGCCAAGCTCCGCGGGCCTCATGTTCTGCGGCGATCCGAACTCGACCACCAGCGGGTCGCGGTGAAACAGCGGGTTCGTCCGTTCCCGCGGATCGTTGGTCAGGTAGTACTGGGTTAGATACGCTCGGTCGCGCCCATGGATCCACCAGTTGCGCGCGACCAGGCCTATGCCCCCGATCGCGATCAACAAGCTGAGGCCCACCGTCAGCGGGTTGATGTCGAATGCGTCCTTCGGAAACTGACGATTGCGAGCCTCCAGCAAGGGCGGTGGCACGTCGACCACCCCCTGGTTGAGCGCGGTTACGACTGACATCTGCTCGCCCGATCCAAGCTGCCGTGTCGAGCTGAATGTCACCGCCTGCCCGTTGATCGCAAATGTGCAGCTCTCGCGTGAGCCGGTCGGCCCCTGGTAGCAAGCGGCCTTCTGAAAGGCGCGCGCGGGCAGGCTGACTGTAGAACTGACCGATCGCTTCGCCACCGGCCACAAGGCTCCGTCCACGTTCCAGAAGAGCTCGTCATGATCCGCGAACGAGTTCATGGCTCCCCGCACGGTGTAGCTGATCACGTAGCGGTTCGCGCCTGAGACCAGGCGCGCGGGATCGCCGATCTTGATTACGTCGTAGTCATGGTCGATCGTCTCCGAGTGGATCAGCGCCTTCGAGCCGTCCGTGACCGATTTGACCTCGAGCAGGTAATAGCGATCGTTGCTGTCGTCGTATCGATAGCGGAGCGGGATCGTTCGGAAGATGCCGTGCTTTTGCAAAGAGCCGAAGTCCACCCGAATGTCTTCTGTGACGGTGAGGGTCGAATCCGTGGACACGGTGATGTCCGAGTGGAACGATGTTATGACCCACCCTTCGTCGGCGTGGACGGTCGGGCCGGACACCGAGATCGCCCAGGCCGCGGCGAGCACCGCAGTGAACAGACGGCGTGCGAGGGCAAGCATTGGGCCCCGTATTTTGACTGCTTCAGACCCACGCACCTTGGACAGCACTTGTTATGGATTCTGTTATGTCGCCCTCCGCAACCTATGTCCACTTGGCAACCTTGCTTTCAGCCCCACAAGACCCGGCGGTCAAGAACGAGCCCGACTACACGATTCTCAAGCGCCGAATTCAGGACGCAGGCCTCCTCGAGAAGCGGCCCGCGTACTACGTCCTGAGCATCACCACAAACGTGGTGGTCTGGACGTTCTGCCTCGTCCTGGTGTTCACGGTGGGGGCAATCTGGGCTCAGGCCCTGGCCGCGATCGCGCTCGGAATCGTCTCAGTGCAGCTGGGCTTCCAGCTGCACGACTCAGGCCACCGGCAGATGTTCGTGTCACCGGGCAAGAACGCGTTGGTCGGCCTCTTCACAGCCAACCTGCTGCTCGGTGTGAGCTACGGCTGGTGGGTGCAGAAGCACAACCGCCACCACGGCAACCCGAACGATGTCGACCTCGACCCCGACATCAAGGTCGGTGCCATCGCGTACAACGACGAGCAAGCCCAGGCGCGACGCGGGGCGGGCAGGCTGGCCGCGATGTATCAGGCCTACCTTTTCTTCCCCTTGACGACTTTTCTGGCCTGGAGCATGCACGCCGCCGGCTTCGAGTACCTGTTCAAAGAGCCTTCGCGCTACCGGCGCCTCGAGTTCGGCCTCCTCGCCGTCCACGCCGTTCTTTACTTCGGCGCGATGTTCTATTTCCTGGGTCCCTGGTCGGCGCTGATGGTGGTGCTGATCCAGAAGGCCGTAGGCGGCGCTTACATGGCGGCGGTCTTTGCGCCGAACCACAAGGGCATGCCACAAACCGACAGCTCGAGCCGCATGGACTTCGTGCGCACTCAGGTGCTGACCGCCCGCAACGTTCGCGGCCATCCCCTCACCGACCTCTGGTACGGCTCGCTCAACTACCAGATCGAGCACCACCTTTTCCCCGGAATGCCGAGGCTCAACATGCGGCGTGCGCAGCCGATCATCCAGCAGTTCTGCCGCGAGAAAGGCATCGACTACCACGAGACGTCGTTCCTCCAGTCGTACAGCGAGCTGCTCAGTTTCTTGAACGAGATAGGTGCCCCCCTCCGGGCAGAGCGCAGAAGAGCCGAGGTTTAGCCGGCTTCCCTCTCGGGCACGTCCTCTCCGTATAGTGCCTGCTGCCATCCAATGACCCCGACCAACCTTCGGCATGACATTCGCAACGTCGCGATCATCGCGCACGTCGACCACGGGAAGACGACGCTGGTCGACGCCCTGCTGAAGCAGAGCCACACCTTCCGCGACAACCAGGATGTCGGCACGCTGATCATGGACACGAACGACCTCGAGCGCGAGAAGGGCATCACCATTCTGGCCAAGAACACATCCGTCCGGCACCAGGGCGTCACGATCAACATCATCGACACGCCCGGTCACGCCGATTTCGGCGGTGAGGTCGAGCGCGTTCTCAACATGGCGGACGGCTGCTTGCTGCTGGTCGACGCTGCAGAGGGGCCGATGCCTCAGACGCGGTTCGTCTTGCGCAAGGCTTTCGAAGTCGGCCTGCGAATCATCGTCGTCATCAACAAAGTCGATCGCAAGAACGCCGATCCCCAGCAGGCGCTGCACCGCGTCCATGATCTGTTCCTCGAGCTCGCGGAGGACGCGGATCAGCTGGAAGCACCGGTCGTGTACTCCGTGGCAAAAGAAGGTCGCGCGGGACTAAAGCCGGACGAGCTCGCCGCCGACCTCGAGCCTCTGTTCAAGACGATCATCGACACCATCCCGGCCCCGGTTGCAGAACAGGGTGGCTTCCAGATGCTGGTGGCCAACCGTGCATATGACGACTACACGGGGACGATGGCGATCGGCCGTATCTCGCGAGGGAGCGTGGCTCCGGGCGAGGCGGTCGCGGTGCTGAACGCTGCCGGCGAAGCGAGGCGTGCCAGGGTGGTGCAGGTCCTGATGTATCGAGGGCTCGACCGCGTCCAGGTGCCGAACGCGAGCGCAGGTGACATCGTGCTTCTGACCGGCCTTGAAGAGGTCGCCATCGGCGACACGCTTGCCGATCCTGAAGCACCAGACGCGCTGCCCAGGATCGCGATCGACGAGCCGACGGTCCGGATGACTTTTGGCGTGAACACGTCACCCTTCACCGGCCTCGAAGGGAAGTTCTCGACGACGCGCCAATTGCGGGCGCGGCTTTACAAAGAGCTCGATACGAACCTCGGCCTTCACGTCGAGGACACCGATGCCGCCGAGCAGTTCCTTGTCAGCGGACGCGGTGAGCTGCACCTTGCAGTGCTCATCGAGACCATGCGTCGCGAGGGTTTTGAATTCGAGGTCTCGCGTCCCGAGGCCATCGTGAAGAAGATCAACGGCCAGCGCATGGAACCTGTCGAGCATCTGACTGTTGACGTGCGCGAGGAGAACCTCGGCGCGGTAACCGAAGCGCTCGGCAAGCGCCGCGGTGAGATGCTGGAGATCACCTACGATCGCAAGGGCGGTGTGCGGCTCGAGTACCTCATCCCGACGCGGGGGCTGATTGGTTTTAGGAACACGTTTCTCACCCTGACCGCGGGCACCGGCCTGATGGGTTCGATCGGCATGGGCTACCGGCCATTTCTCGGAGAGTTTCGCGAGCAGCGCAACGGGGCCCTGACCGCGTCGTCGGCCGGCAGGTCATTGGCGTTCGGACTGGCCGGTGCGCAGGAGCGTGGGACTACCTTCATCGAGCCGGGCGAAGAGGTTTACGAGGGCATGATCGTCGGGATCCAGAAGCGGCCTGGCGACATCCGGGTCAACGTCTGCCGGGAGAAGAAGCAGTCGAACATTCGCTCGTCGACATCGGACATCTCGGTGAGGCTGACGCCCGCTTCGAGATTGAGCCTCGAGCAGTCGCTGGATTTCCTCGGAGATGACGAGCTTCTGGAGGTCACTCCAAAGCATCTTCGGCTTCGGAAACGGCACCTGACGGAGGTCGACCAGTCGCGGGCCCGAAGGCTGACCGAGACGTCCTCGATTAGGAGCTGACGGTCTGGGGTATACTCCTAGCAGTTCGTACAGTACGAGCGCTCACCGCAGGTCTCTTGTTTTCTCGAACAGGCCTCGCCGAGTTGAGTAGCCTAAGTTCGAGAGATATAGGAGATGGAAATGCCTACAGGCACCATCAAGAAACTGGTCGCGGACCGTGGTTTCGGCTTTATCGCAGCCGAAGACGGTAAGGAATTCTTCTTCCACCGGAGTGGTACCGAAGGTGACTTCGACAGCCTCCAGGGTGGCGAGAAGGTTTCGTTCGAGGTCGAGGCGAGCCCCAAGGGCCCGCGCGCCAAGAGCGTCCGCACTCTTTAATTAGAGAAACCACGAAAGAGAGCCCCGCTTTGCGGGGCTCTTTTTTATTTCCCCTCTCCCCATTCAGGGAGAGGGGGCTTGAGCTGGAATCAGCCCCCGAGGTAAGCGCGTCTGACCGCCGGGTTGTGCAGCAGGTCGTCGCCCGTCCCGCTCAAGCGGATCTGTCCCGTCTCCAGGACGTAGCCGCGGTCGGCGATCTCCAGCGCCCGCAGGGCATTCTGCTCGACCAGCAGGATCGTCGTGCCCTCGCGATGGATCTCCTCGATCGTCGCGAAGACCTCGTCCACCATCTGTGGAGCGAGCCCAAGGGAGGGTTCGTCCAGCAGCAGCAATCGCGGTTTGGCGAGCAGCCCTCGCGCGATCGCGAGCATCTGCTGCTCGCCGCCTGAAAGAGTTCCGGCTCGAAGCGCGCGCCGCTCGCCGAGAATCGGAAAGCGCTTCATCACCGCGTCGATCTCTTTCGCCAAGGTTCCGCTGCGGCGCCCCCAGGTGGCGAGCTCCAGGTTCTCGAGCACCGTCTGGCGGGCCAGGATCTCGCGGCCCTCGGGCACCTGGACAAGGCCGTGCCGGACGATGCGGGACGGGTTGGCGACCGTCAGGTCGAGGCCGTCGAACACGGCTGTACCCGCCTCTGGTCGGATGAGACCCGACAGCGCATTCAGGATCGTCGACTTGCCGGCGCCGTTGGCGCCGATGAGTGCCACCACCTCGCCCGCCGCCACCCGGAGTGAGGCGCCTCGAACCGCGGTGATCGCTCCGTAGCTGACGGTCAGGTCGCGCACGTCGAGGATCGCTTTCTTGGGCTCGGCCGCCGCTCGAATTCCTGACGCCTCGATCCCGGCTTCGGTCTCACCCACGGCGGCTGCACCGGGCGCGCTGGTCACCACCTTGTCGCCGCCGGTGCCGAGGTATGCCTTGATGACGCCGGCATCTGTCGAAACCTCGTCCGGTGTGCCTTCGGCGATCTTGCGACCGAAGTCGAGCACTGCGACTCGCTGGCAGACGCCCATGACCAGGCGCATGTCGTGGTCGATCAGCAGGATGGTGAGCCCGTCCTTGTTGAGGCGTTCGATCAGCTCGCGCATGCCCTGCTTTTCGGACGGGTTCATCCCTGCCGCCGGTTCGTCGAGGATCAAAAGTCGCGGCCGCAGCGCGAGGGCGCGGGCGATCTCGAGCCGGCGCTGGTCGCCGTACGGAAGGGTGCCTGCCGCGCGCTTGCCAACATCGCTTGCGGACAGCCCGACGGTCTCCATCAGCCGGCCGGCCTCTTCGAGGCGGCCCTTCTGATCCCGCCTGAACATCGGCAGGGTGGCCAGCTGCGCGAGCGTGTCGTCACGGCGGCGCGCGTGCATCCCGACGAGCACGTTTTCGAGGCCCGTGAGGTCCTTGAACAACCGGATGTTCTGGAAGGTGCGCGAGATGCCGGCTGTGGCGATGCGATAGGGGCGAAGACCGGTGATCTCGTCCTTCTGGAGCCAGGCCTTGCCCGATTCATAGGGCACGTAGCCGGTGATCACGTTCACCAGCGTTGTCTTGCCGGCGCCGTTGGGGCCGATCAGGCCCTGGATAGACCCTTCCTCCACCTCCAGCGACACTCCGTCGACGGCGTGCACGCCGCCGAAGTGCCGCTGGACCTTATCCAGGCGAAGAAGCACGGGCTCCAGTCCGACGCGGCCACCACGCAGGCCGGATGATGGCCAGGCCGCCGCGACCAACAATGCCCTGCGGCCGGAAGATGATCACGGCGATCAGGAACGCACCTGTGACGATGTTGATGTAGATCCCCTGGGCCTGGAAGATCCACGGCAGCAACGTGATGATGAGAGCGCCGACCACCGGCCCGAGCACATAGCCGCTTCCGCCGAGCACTGCAAAAGTCAGGATCTGCACTGCGCGCGCTACGCCGTACTGCGCATCTCCGGGATCAACGAAGAAGTTCAAATGAGCTTCAAGCGCACCCGCGAAGCCGGCGAGGATTGCGCTCAAGACGAACGCGATCATCTTGTAGCGGGCAACATCGATCCCCTGGCTCAGCGCCGCGAGCTCGTCTTGCCTGATCGCGGCCCACGCTGCGCCAAGGCGGCCTTTGGTGAGTCGCCACACCACGAAGAGCACGATCACCAGGGAGACGAGTACGAAGTAGATACCGCCCAGTGGGTCGGCGCTCAGGTTTTTCAGGCCGAGGCCTTCGCCTGTGATCGGCATATTGAGGATGACGCCAAGACGTAGGGCTTCGATAAACCCGATGGTCGCTATGGCCAGGAAGACGCCCCGCAGCCTCAGCACCGGCAACCCGACGAGCAACCCGAGGACACCTGCCAACAACACACCGGTGGCGATGTTCAACGCCAACGGCGTATGCCAGTACTGGTCCATCAGGACTGAGGTGTACGCGCCGACCGCCATGAACCCAGGGGCCGCGAGGGACAGCTGCCCCGAGTACAGAACGATAAACATGGAGGACGCGAGGATGCTGTTGATCCCGATCTGCGCGATCAGGAGCGTATGCGAGTTCCAGAAACCGACGGGATCACTGAAGAGCTGGATGAAAAAGTCCAAGGCTTAGATTTTTTCTCGCAGCTGCGCGCCGAACAGGCCTTGCGGGCGCAGAACAAGCATCAAGAAGAGCGCGGCGAACGCAACCCCGCCGCGTGCGCCACTCCCAAGCGCGACCACTGCGAACACCTCGATCAGGCCGAGCAGATACCCGCCTATCACCGCGCCCGGTATCGAACCCATGCCGCCCAGCACGATCACAGCCAGCCCGCGAACCTCAACGTTGTCGCGGCCGATGTACGGGCTGATGTCGCCGAGCGCAACCCCGAAAAGGATCCCGGCCACGCCTCCGAGCGCGGACGAGATGACGACCGTGAGCGAGATCATGCGGTCGACGTCGAGTCCCATCAGCCGCGCCGCCCTCGGGTTTTCGGCCACCCCACGCAGGGCGCGACCGACCTGGGTGTAGCGGATGACGTAACCAAGGGCGAGCATCAGCGCGATCGAGATCGGGATGACGGCAACCTTGCTCGCCTCCAGCGTGAGATCTCCGATGTGCCAGGTCGGGTTGGGGATGGTGCCGGCAGGAAAGGCGACTGAGTTCGCGCCGTCCACCCAGAGCCAACCGAACAGCGATCCTTTCTGCCCCTGTTCGATCGCGGCGACAATGATCAGCGCCAGGCCGACGGTCGAGATCAGCGCTGCGATCGGAGGTGCGCGCCTTCTCCGCAGCGGCCGCAGGCAGACGTGTTCGATGACGAGGCCCAGGACGGCCGATGCCGCGATACCAAGGATGCACGCAACCCAGAATGCCTGGCCGTGGTTGATCACGAGCGAATAGGTGATCGCCGCCCCAAACATAAAGACTGCACTATGGGCCAGGTTGAGGATGTCGAGCACTCCGAAAACAAGCGTGTACCCGACGGCGAACAGCGCGTAGATGGAACCGATGAAAATCGCGTTGAGGAGCTGCTGGTCCACCTTCGCGGGC
>DATHDR010000112.1:0-4851 GCA_035318965.1 Verrucomicrobiia bacterium
CTGCGCCAGATCCGCGGCAGCCATAGGGTCACCGACCAGAACCCGGAGTCCAAGTACCAGGCCCTGGAGAAGTACGGCCGCGACCTGACCAAGCTCGCCGCCGAGGGCAAGCTCGACCCGGTCATCGGCCGCGACGAGGAGATCCGCCGCGTGATCCAGGTCCTCTCGCGCCGCACAAAGAATAATCCGGTCCTGATCGGCGAACCAGGCGTCGGCAAGACCGCTATCGCCGAGGGTCTCGCTCAGCGCATCGCGCAGGGTGATGTGCCCGAGGGCCTCAAAGGCAAGCGCGTCGTCGCGCTCGACCTCGGCGCCCTGGTGGCCGGCACCAAGTTCCGTGGCGAGTTCGAAGACCGCCTGAAGGCGGTGCTCAAGGAGATCGAAAGCTCGAACGGCCAGGTCATCCTCTTCATCGACGAGCTGCACACACTGGTCGGCGCCGGCGCCGCAGAGGGCGCAATCGATGCCGCCAACCTGTTGAAGCCCGCACTTGCCCGCGGCGAGCTGCGCGCCATCGGCGCCACCACTCTTGATGAATACCGCAAGCACATAGAAAAGGACGCGGCCCTGGAGCGCCGGTTCCAGCCGGTGATGGTCAGCGAGCCCACCGTAGAGGACACCATCAGCATCCTTCGCGGTTTGCGCGAGAGATATGAGGTACATCACGGCGTCCGGATCAAGGACTCGGCGATCGTCGCCGCGGCGGTGCTCTCGCACCGGTATATCACCGACCGCTTCCTCCCTGACAAGGCGATCGATCTGATCGACGAGGCTGCCGCACGGCTGCGCACCGAGATCGACTCGATGCCTGCAGAACTTGACGAGCTCGAACGGCAGATCCGCCAGCTCGAGATCGAGCGCCAGGCCCTGAAGAAGGAGACCGACCGCGCTTCCAAGGACAGGCTCGCGGCGCTCGAGCGCCAGCTGGCTGAGCTCTCTGAGCAGCGCACCGCTCTGCGGTCGCGGTGGGACCAGGAGAAAGAGGTCATCGGCCGCATCCGCTCGCTCAAGGCAAAGCTGGAAGAGGTTCGCGCCGATGCAGATCGTGCTGAGCGCGCCGCTGATTTCGGCAAGGCCGCCGAGCTTCGCTACGGCAAGGCGGTCGAGCTCGAAAAGCAGATCGCTGACGCCAACGCCAGGCTCGCCCAGCTCCAGGGCGGCCACGCCCTGCTCAAAGAAGAGGTCGACGAGGAGGACATCGCCGAGATCGTCAGCCGCTGGACCCGCATACCCGTTTCCAGGCTGATGGAGGGCGAGGTCGCCAAGCTCATCGAGATGGAGCAGAGGCTGCATGACCGGGTCATCGGCCAGGACGAGGCAGTCAACGCGGTCGCCAACGCCGTTCGGCGCTCCCGCTCAGGCCTGTCCGATCCCAATCGGCCTGTCGGATCCTTCATCTTTCTCGGTCCGACTGGTGTCGGCAAGACCGAGCTGGCTCGTGCCCTGGCCGAGTTCCTTTTCGACGACGAGCAGGCTTTGATCCGCCTGGACATGTCCGAGTACCAGGAGAAGCACACCGTCGCCCGCATGCTTGGCGCCCCGCCCGGCTACGTCGGCTACGACGAGGGCGGCCAGTTGACCGAGGCCGTACGAAGGCGTCCTTACTCGGTGATCCTTTTCGATGAGATCGAGAAGGCCCACCCAGATGTCTTCAACGTCCTGCTGCAGATCCTGGACGATGGGCGTCTGACCGACGGCCAGGGCCGCACGATCGACTTCCGCAACACGGTGCTGATCATGACCTCGAACCTTGGCAGCCAGGCGATCCAGGAGATGTCCGGCCAGGAATTCGAAAAAGTCCGGAATGCAGTGATCGCTGTGCTGCGTGAACATTTCCGGCCCGAGTTCCTCAACCGCATCGACGAGGTCATCGTCTTCAAGCCACTGACCGAGGACCAGCTGACCGCAATCGTCGACATCCAGCTGCGACGCCTCGAAAGCCGGCTTGCTGAGCGAAGGGTCCACCTGGAGGTCACCGAGGCGGCGCGGAAGCTGCTTGCCCAGCGTGGCTGGGACCCGGTCTACGGAGCGCGTCCGCTGAAGCGCGCGATCCAGCGGCTCCTGCAGGATCCGCTAGCGATGATGCTGCTCGAAGGCAAGTTCACGGAGGGCGACACGATCACAGTGGACGCCAAGGGCGGAGAGATCACGTTCACCAAGGCCACAAGCCCGGCACCTGTGGCCGCCGCCAGCTAACCAGAGAGCGTTACCGGCAGACCGTCCCGGCAGCGGGCAGCTTGAGGTCGATCAAGTAGGCATCGATCGCCTGCTTGGCGCAATTGCTGGACGTGTACGAGATGTGGCCGTTGCCTTCCCGAGTCAGGAGCACGGACCCGGTCAGCGTCTTGTTCACCGACTGCGCCCAGGCGTACGGCGTCGCCGGGTCGCCGGTGCCGCCAATGAGCAGGATCGGAGGCGCCCCCTCGGCTGTGATCGGACCCACCTTGCCAGTCGGCGGGACCGGCCAGTACGCGCAGACGAGGTTCGAGTACTGGAAAGCGGGCCCGAAGAGCGGTGAGGCGCTGGCAAATTTGGCTCCCAACGCGTCATAGACGGCGATTTCCGTCGGGACTGGTTTGTCGACGCAGTTGACCGCCGCGTTGGCGTCGGTCACGTTGTCGTAGGTGCCATCGGCGTTGCGTCGGAGGTAGAGGTCGGAAAACCTCAGCAGCAGCGTTCCGTTGTTTCGATCCGCGAGCGTGAGGGCCTGGTCGAGATATGGCCACGCGCTCTGATCGTAGAGCGGAGTTAGCACCCCGATCACTGCGAGCGAACGCGTCAATGAGCGGTTCCCAACTGGCATTGGCGCCGTGTCCAGCCGCTGCATCAAGGCCATCAACTTCGTTCCTGGGTCACCGCTTTGCGCATACGTGCAAGGTGACGCTGCGGACTTGCGCGCCCTGCAATCGTTCAAGAACGCTTGCAGGTTTTGCTCGAAAGCCACGAGCTGCGCGTAGAGAAAATCGTTCGGCTCGAGCGCCGGATCCACCACGCTGTCCAGGGCGAGCGCTCGGATGTGGGTCGGAAAAAGGTGGGCGTAATGCTGGCCGAGATACGTTCCATACGAGAAGCCGAGGTATGTGAGCTTCGCGTCGCCAAGCGCTGCGCGGATCATGTCCATATCTCTGGCGGCGCTGGCCGTGTCGACGAAGGCGAGCACCTGGGCGCTGCGCTGCTTGCAGCCGGCCGCGAAGTTCTTGTCCGCATCGATGGCGGCTTGCTTTTCCTGCGGATCGTCGAGGACAGAATCAAGCGCGTTGAATGCATCCTCCTGGGGGCCGTCGAGGCAGCGCACGGGCGAGCTAAGGCCGATGCCGCGAGGATCGAACCCAATGAGATCGAACCTGGTGTTCAGGTTGGAAAAGGAGCCAACTGCGCCGCGGAGGAACTGAATCCCTGAGTCCCCAGGTCCACCTGGGTTGGTCAGAACCGATCCGATTCGGCGTGCCGAGTCAGTCGCGGGCTTGCGGTTGATCGCGATTCCAATCGAGCCAGCGTCGGGGTGCGCGTAGTCCAGCGGCACCTGCACGGTGGCGCACTGGAAACCCCCACCGCAATCAGTCCACGCAAGCTTGACGGGCGACGGCGTTGGACTCTTGGTTGCGGTCGGGCTCGGGTTGCGGCTGCAGCCGACAGCAAGGAGGGTGACGAGAACCAAGACCATGGCGACGCGACTCGTCACCAATCGAGTCTAGCGGGTGCTTCTATTCGGCTAGCTGAGGAACTTCACAAAGCCCAGATTCGATGCATCCGGGTGAGCCTTTATGGCTTCCAGCAGCGACGGACCGTCGAACTCTCGCACGTCGTACTGACACACGGCGACGGTTGGGGAGCGCTTGAGAATACCGCCAACGCTGCGCTCGAAGATGAGCATCTGTTCAACAGTGGCGAAGGCCGCCTTGACGCATGCCATATCACCGACGATTCGAACAAGGGTTGGACCGAAGCCGGACAGCGCCCGTCCAATCTGTTCGTCCCAAAAGGCCAGGGCCTCCTCCACCGTGTGGCCGGGAGCTGGCGCTGTCGCGAACAGGCCGCGCCGCCGGGCCTCGGCCAGCTCAGTCTTGACTTCCTTCTCCAGGGCTTCTATGTAGCGGTCGAGAACTTCTCCGGATGCAATCAAGAAGCACGGCTGGCCAAGCCTGAGGCCGTCTCGAAGAAACGGAGCAGCAATGCGAAGGCGACCAGCTTCCGATTCGAAGTAGGTGGCCAGGTGCGTTCCTGCCTGCACCATCACACCGGGCAATTGCGCGGAACCCGAGTTCGCACCAGTGGTTTGGAAATCCATAGCCCCTAACCTTCCGCGCTAAGCGTAGCGCAGGTGCTCGAAAGATCAGCAAACTTCAGTCGGTCTTGGAGTGGACAAACCACCGCACTTGGCGATCATTGCGGCCGCCGTCGAACCCCGGCCGGGAGTCAACGCCCCACAGCCCTGCAGCAACAGCTAACAGGAAGAAGGCCGCTACCGCCCCGAGCAGCTCCATTGCTGGAGCTTAGTCCGATTGGAAGAGGCGTCTCCTGATGGCGGGACTAGCGGGATTCCTCGTCGCAATCTTCGGCGGGCTACACAGGGCCAGCGACGCAGTTGGCTGCGACCACGGTGCCGCCTTTTATGTCGTGGCCGGGCCTGCACGAAAGTCGATGACGAGGCTGGTCGGATTGTCCAGGAAGCGTGTGCTGAAACACGGCATTTGTGAGAGACCGATGGCCACACCGATGACCGGCACGGTTCCTAAAAGAACGTACTGGCGCGCGTCGATCAATCGACGAGCGTGAGCGATTGCGCGCTCATTGAGGGAATACGAGGCCTCGCCTCCTAGACACGGGACTCACGGGCCATGAGCAGGGTGC
>DATHDR010000113.1:0-3193 GCA_035318965.1 Verrucomicrobiia bacterium
AGAATCGCTGGACCTGGCTGACGTTCGGGCAGTGGGCGAACACTATGCCGCCCGGCCTAAGCGCCGCCTTCGCTCCCGGAACCGCCTGCCACGGCTCGGGGAGGTCGAGCAGCACGCGGTCGATGTCACGCTCCTCCATCCCCAGGTAAACATCCCCCAGCTTCATCGTGAGATTCGAAGGCACGCTGCCGAGGGTGTCCACGATTGCCTTCCTGGCCGCTTCGAGAAATTCCTCGCGCTGCTCGTAGCTGACCACGCTTCCGTCGGGCCCGACAGCTCGCAGAACCGCAAGGGTCAGCGCGCCGGTGCCGGTGCCCGCCTCGACCACCTTCGCGCCGGGGTGGATGTCTGCCGCGACCAGGATCGCGCCGAGGTCTTTGGGATAGATGGGCTGGGCCTGTCGCACCCGGCCTGTGACCTGCTCGGCGAAGGTCGGCCGCACCGCGAGCAGCCGGGCGCCCATTTGTGTCGTGACGATGATCCCTTCCGGCCGGCCGATCAGGTCGTCGAGGTTGATCACGCCTGAGTGAAGGGAGTGGCGCTCGCCGGCTTTCAGGCGGACGCGGTGGCGGCGGCCGACCTTATCCACCAACAAGATCAGCTCGCCTTCGGCGAGCGGTCCGGTCACCCCCTCTTGTGGGCGCGGATGAGGCAGTGCCAGTACGCGTGGCGCAGCTTTCCCTCTCGCCTCTCTGGGTGCAGCTGCGTCCGGGCCTCACCCTCCGCCGCTTCGATCACGCCGGCCAGCTCCTCCGCCAGGGTCGGGGCCACCGCCATGTTGCGCATCCATTCGTCGTAGTCCCAATCCAGCTCGCGCGCCGACGCGAGCTCGACTTCGAAGCCTGCCCGCTCCAGCCGGCCGACCCATTCCTCGACGGTCAGCGATCGGATATGTGACGGGTCCCGACGAACCTCCACCTCGTGCAAGACCTCGCGTGCTTCCGGCGGCGGCGCGCAGTCGATGAAGGCTGCGTCGCGGTCGGGCTTGAGGACCCGAAACGCCTCGTCGAGAAAAGCGTCCACGTCAGGAAAGTGATGAGGCGCCGCGCGCACCGTATAAAGGTCGAACGTCTCGTCCTGGAACGGCAGGCGGGCGGCGTCGCCAAGCACCCAGTCCACGTTCTTGACGCCCCTCTCTTCAGTGAGGCGACGCGCCTGATCGAGCATCTCGATCGTCAGGTCGAGCCCAATCACGCGTCGCACGTAGGGCGCCAGTGCGAATGCCGTGTTGCCTGTGCCCGTCGCGACGTCGAGGGCCAGGTCGCCAGGCTTTGGGCGGGCCAGGTCGAGCACCTCCTGCAGGCGTTCGGACGACGAGTGAAAGGTCGCCCGCGCGTAGTTGGCGGCGACGGGGGCGAACCTCGAACGTACGTCGTCCGGCATAGCTGACGTGAGTTTAGTGAGCGGGTCTCTCCGCCGGCCGGCGTCGATAACGAACCACTGCTATCACGATGACCGCGACAACGATTGCGGCACTGCCGATCCCATAGAGGAGCGGGTGCGACCGTAATGAGCGCTCGACGCTGTCGCCGAAAAACGCGCCTAGCAGCAAGAAGACGGCCGCCCAGGCGGCGCTCGAGATGGCCACGCTGATCGCGAAGGTGCGGTACGGCAGCTTCAGCACTCCCGCGGCCACCGTCAGTGGCACTCGCAGGCCGAGGATGTGGCGGCCGAAGATCAAGGCCCAGGGCCCCCACCTTCGAAAAGAGTGCTCGGCCGTGTCCATCCGCTCCGGTGTCAGGTGGAGCAGGCCCGCCAGCCGGTGCTCGAGCAGACGCCGGCCGTAGCGGCGCGAGAGGAGGTAGAGGTTGGTGGCGCCGAAGGTGACGGCGAGGACGAATCCCACCCACGCCACCAGGAAAACCGGCACGTTATGCGGCAGGCGGTGGCCGACATAGGCGAGGAATGCGTCTCCAGGGATGAACAAGGGCACCCCTGACTCCTCGATGTAGAGGAGCGCGAAGCCGACGAGGTAGCCATCCTGCATCAGCAGGTTCCTGATCGAGTTGTCCGCCTCCAGCGTCTGCCCGGTCGCGTCGTGCTCGACGAGCAAGATCATGAGGACGATCACCAGGACGACGATCACTGCGCCTCCTGCGATCTGCAGGGGCGTCGAGAACCAGCCGGTTGGTCGCGACCTGGCCTCGGTCACGGGCGGAAGTAGTCGTACGCGAGCTTGATGCCGATGAGGATCAGGGCCACGCCCGCGACCGGCTTCAGCCAGGCGATCCTTTCGATGAGGTTGGAGCCGATCAGGGTGAACACGAACAGGCAGGTGGCCGCGAGCAGCACACCACCGGCCAGGACAAAGAACCTGTACGACTGCGGAACGCCGCTCGCCACCGACGAGATGGCCAGGGCGTTGTCCAGCTGCAGGGCGATGTCGGTGAACGCGATGATAAAGATCGAGACCAGGATCGTCCGTGTCATGGAGACCTCCAAATCAGAGTGGATTTGGTAGAGGTCTTGCCGCGGATCCGGCGATCCGTGCGGCCCCGGGCATTGCTGCCGTCTTGACGGGACCAGCGGGAGTGGCTACTCCCCCCTACGTTCCTTGAACTATAGCTGTTCCACCCTCCCCCTCCCTCACCCTCCCCCTGCGGGGGAGGGGTGTATGCACGCCTCACTCAGGCGGGAGGGCTGTACTCTTCGGCGGACGTGGCCAAGGCGATTGCCAAGTGGGATGGTGACAAGGTCAGGTTCGACATCGAGTCGGCCTCAGGCCACACCGTCGCCATCGACGAGCCTCCGATCTTCGGGGACGACACGGCGATGCGCCCGACGGAGATGCTTCTCGCGGCGCTCGGCGGCTGCACCGGGCTGAACGCGGTGCTCCTGCTCCGGAAGTTCAAGCAGCCGCTCAAGTCGCTGGAGGTTGAGGTCGAAGGCGAACAGGACAACGAATGGCCGCGGGCCTTCAACAAGATCGACATCACCTTCCACCTCGGGTGGGACGGAAAACACGACAAGGAATCGGTCGAGCGGGCGCTCGACCTGGCGTGCAACCGCTACTGCCCCATCCACGCCACCCTGTCACGTGGGACCAAGATTCAGCACCACCACAAAGACGCTCACTAAAAAAAAGACGAAGTGGAGCCTTAGGCCGGATTTACTCCGGCCGTCATCCAGCGTCATTTCAAAAGACAACAGACAACGTGTTGCCGCCCCACCGGGCAGGCCTGCCTGTCCGGTG
>DATHDR010000114.1:0-4428 GCA_035318965.1 Verrucomicrobiia bacterium
CCGAGCGCGGTGGTCGCGCTGCGTGACGGGGCCATGCGCTCCGCCGGTCTCAGCGGTTCCAAGGCCGCAGCGATCAGCGACCTGGCGCGAAAGGTGGAGGACGGCACCGTGCCTCTGCACGACGTCGAATCCCTTTCCGACGATGAGGTCGTGGCACGCCTAGTGCAGGTGCGGGGCATCGGACGGTGGACCGCCGAGATGTTCCTCATCTTCCAGCTGCGCCGGCTGGATGTGTGGCCTGTCGATGATTACGGGGTTCGCAAAGGTTGGGCGCGCGCTCACAAGCTGAAGGACCTGCCTACGCCGCGCGCTCTCCAGGCCGAGGGCGAACGCTTTCGCCCCTACCGCACCATCGCCGCCTGGTACTGCTGGCGTGCAGTGGACACAGTGCTGCCCGGGTAAAGCCGCCAACCGGCCGATGAAAATTCCGTAAACCGTCCTCTGTACCATGACTTGCACCAATCGCGGGGGTGAGGTGACGTGGTGACTCTCCCGGAATCTCCGGGTGCCTTCAAGGACGCAGCGTGGGAGGACATCCTTCCCTACTACCAGGAGCTGGCTGCGCGACCGCTCGAGCGCTCCAACGTCGAAGCCTGGCTGGCCGATTGGTCCCGCTTCGAGTCGCTGCTTTCGGAAGCCGGCGCCCTGGCGAGCTTCGCCTATTCGTGCGACACGTCAGATCCAGCCCGCGAGGCGGCGCAGCTGAGGTTCGGCACGCAGATTTCCCCCAAGGCTCGCGAGCAGCGCGTGCGGCTTCAGGGCCGTCTCGTCGAGCTGGGTTACGTACAGCCGGACCTTGAGACGACGGTGCAGCGCTTTCGCAACCAGATGCAGCTGTTCGCAGAAGCCAACGTACCGCTTTTCGCCGAGCTGTCGAAGCTCGAGACCGAGTGGTCGAAGGTCAACGGCGCGATGACTGTGGATTGGGATGGCGAGGAGAAAACGCCACCACAGCTCCTCCCTTTCCTCCAGTCGGAGGACCGAGACGTCCGCGAGCGCGCCTTCAGGCTGAGGGCCCAGCCATACATCGAGCAGCGTGGCCGGCTGGCTGACATCTTCGACCGCATGTACGACCTGCGCCAGCAGGTCGGCCGAAATGCCGGCTTCGACAACTACCGCGACTTCGCCCACCAGGAGAAGAACCGGTTCGACTACACGCCGGATGACTGCATGCGTTTTCACGAGGCGGTCGAAGCCGCCGTCCGTCCGGCGGTAGGACGTCTGATGGATCGGCGGCGGCGTCAGATGAACCTCGACGTGCTGCGGCCCTGGGACGTCACCGCGGACCCGAAGGGCAGGCCCGCCCTGAAGCCATTCGATGAGGTCGCCACCCTGATCGATCGGGCGGGCGCCGTCTTCGCCCACGTCGATCCGCAATTTCGAACGTACTACCGGAGCATGGCCGACGCTAACCTGCTTGACCTCGACAACCGCAAAGGCAAAGCTCCGGGAGCGTACTGCCAGACCCTCGCTTTCAGAAAGATGCCACTTATCTTCATGAATGCCGTTGGGGTCGACCGCGACGTGAGCACTCTGCTGCACGAGTCGGGCCATGCGTTCCATTCACTCGAAGCGTCGCGACTTCCGCTGCTCTTCCAGCGCCATCCCGGGTCGGAGATGGCAGAGGTCGCGTCGATGTCGATGGAGCTCCTCGCCGCGCCCTTCATCGACCAGAAGAGCGGCGGTTACTACAGCGAGGAGGATGCTCGACGTTCACGAGCCGAGCTGCTGGAGGGAATCGTGCTGTTCTTCCCGCACTGCGCATCCGTCGACGCGTTCCAGCAGTGGATCTACACGGAGCAAGACGGACGTGACGCCGGGGCGCGCGATGGGAAGTGGCTTGAGCTGCGCCAGCGCTTCGAGGGCCCTTCGGTTGACTGGTCCGGACTCGATGCGGAACGCATCGCGCGCTGGTACCAGCAGCCTCATTTTTTCGGCACCCCCTTTTATTACATCGAGTACGGGATCGCCCAGCTTGGCGCGCTGCAGGTGTGGCGCAACAGCCTGAAGGACGGGGGCGACGCGGTCAGAAAATATCGCGAGGCACTAGCCCTGGGCGCGACCCGGCCGCTTCCGGAACTCTTCAAAGCCGCGGGCGCCAGCCTGATATTCGACGGCAAAGCGATGGGCGAGCTGATCTCGTTGGTCGAAGAGGAACTGGCAAAGCTCGACGACTAACTTCAGTTGTTGATGATGTCCCTCGGCGGTTTTCGCGGACCAAATTTGGGGGCTCCTATCCCGGAGATGGTCAGGAGCCTGATCACGCGAGCGCGATGGCCACGGTAGGGATCGAGCAGCTGGAGCATCCGCTCATCGCTTGAGCGCGGCGTCCCCTCGAGCGCATAACCGATCGTGTGTGGAAGGTGGTAGTCGCCGACAGGAACGGCGTCAGAATCCCCCAACGCGACCAAGGCGACTTTGGCCGCGGTCCACGGGCCGACGCCTGGAAACGCCTCGAGCCGGCGGTACGCGCTCGCCCGGTCCATCGTCGTGATCTCCTCGAGCCGGTTGGCGCTCCTGGCCGCGCGGATGATGACCTCGGCGCGGCGGCGCTCGACCCCAAAGGGGTGAAAAGCCCAGTACGGAGTGCGCGCCAGCACCTGCGAGGATGGCGGGAGCTTCAGAGGCACCGGGCCGGGCGCTGCCTCCCCAAGGGCCGCCACCAGGGCGCGGTAGCCGGCCGCTGCCTCGATGGTGGTCACTTTCTGAGCGAGCACCGCGGGCACGAGCGCCTCGAACACGGCACCGGTCCTGGTCAGCCGCAGGCCGGGGTGGCGCCGGTGCAGCTCCGCGATCACGCGGTGCTTCGGTGCGAATCCACTGGGGTCGTCATGCTCGCCGCACAGAGGTGGGGCCTGTGCAGCCGCCCATGGGCTGCCTGGCCCCCACGCTTCCACCTCGATCGTTTCTGCTCTCTGGCGAAGATGAAGCGTCGCCGGGCCGGCAGGCGTCCGGCTGGCCCGCCAGACATCGGCGCCGTCGAAAAAGAGGGAGGGACCGACGCCGATGGGCGTCAAGGTCGCCTGGAGATCCAGCGGACGGGTCGTTTTGAACTCCAACCGAACCTGAGGCTCCACGTTGGCTCAGGCTACTGCGTCAGCGGCACCTTCAGGACGAACGTGCTGCCTGTACCGGCAGAAGACTTCACCGTCAGGTCCCCGTCATGCATCCGCGCAATCTCTCGCGAAAGCCACAGTCCGAGCCCCGTGCCCTGAACGTGTTGTGTGGTAGGCATGCGGCCGAAGCGAGTGAACAGGTTGGCCTGGTCTTCCACGCTGATGCCGACGCCCTGGTCGATGACGGAGACGCTAGCCATCCCGTCATCGCGCTTGATGCGAACGAGGATGTCGGTGCCGGCAGGCGAATATTTGGCCGCATTGCTGAGCAGGTTTCTGACCACCATCTGAAAACGGTCCGGGTCGATCTCTGCCTCGAGCGGTTCAGCCGGCTCATCGAGCCTCACGTCGTGGCCTCTCAACAGCATCTTCACTCCGTCGATTGCCATGTCTGTGATTTCGACCACATCGCCGCGCCGCTTGTTGAGCTCGAGCCGGCCTTCCTCCAGCCGGGAGGCTTCGACCATCTGCTCGAGCATCCAGTTGATCTCGTCGGACTTGGAGATCAGCAGGGGGAGCACTGACGAGGCTTTAGGAGAAAGGTCACCCAGCGAGCCAGCCTCGAGCATCGTCAGGTAACCCTTGATGATCGTCATCGGTCCGCGAAGCTCATGCGAAGCGACGTTCAGGAAGTCGCTCTTCGCCCGCTCCAACGCATGGATGCGCGAGTTGAGGGTCACGCGGTCGAGTCCGACCGAGATGCTGCTCGCGTAAAGGACGAGCCGGCTCAGCTCGTCGTCTCCAAAGATTGGGGTCAGGCGGCCGGAGATGATGACGATCGCGCCGCGACCATTCTGAAGCTGCAGCGGGACCACAAGCATGTGCTCCTTGCGCCAAGGTTCATGTCCTCGCTTTACGGCCGATAGGAAGTCATGCTCCGATGCGATCTGGGCTGCCTCTGCGATGTCCACTCCACGAGCAGCGAGGATCGAGTCGTCGGAATCGATCACGAAAGCCCCTTCGCCTCCAACCAGGCGCTGGGCCCAGCCGAGCGCGCGGCCCGCCAGCGTCGCTCGGTCCGGGCTGTGAATGAGGAGATCGTGCAGCGCGCTCCGGAACTGGTCCTCCTCCGGCTCTCGCCACATACGCCTCAACCAGGCGGGAGGCGCGAAGCTGACATAAAGGATCGGAACGACGGCCAGCGTGATCAGGTCGATGATCAGCGTCCAGCCCGCGCCAAGGCCCGCGCCAAGAGTGCCGATGATCACCACAAAGAGGATGCCGCCATAGCCCACGCTGAGCGTCCGCAGTCGCGCCGCTTCGACGGTGTGCCGGCCCGCGGCGGAAAGCCAGAACCGAACGATGGGCTCGA
>DATHDR010000115.1:0-9007 GCA_035318965.1 Verrucomicrobiia bacterium
TCGTGTCCGCCTCGTTCACGGCGACGATCGGGTAGCGCAGGACGCCTTTTTCGGCCATCGCGCGCAGCCTGACCACTCCTGTGGTCGTCTCCTCTGTGCCCCCGATGACCTCGGCGAGCTGGTCCCGGCGGGACTTGTGCAGAACAGAGACCAGGTCCGCCCCATCGTCCATGGTCAGCGACGGGTGATGGTCGAGCGCCGCCTCGATGTGCTGGTAGTAGGTGTCGTTGTCCTCACCGCGGATCGCATACGTCTTGATCGCGTGGTGGGAGGCGAGCGCCGCGGCCACGGCGTCGTTCGTCGAAAGCGGGTTGGAGGCGCAAAGCGCTAGGTCGGCGCCGCCGGCTTTCAGCGTCAGCATCAGGTTGGCCGTCTCGCTGGTGACGTGCAGGCACGCGGCGAGCTTGAGGCCCTTCAAGGGCTGCTCCTTGGCGAACCGTTCGCGGATCAGGGTCAACACGGGCATCTCCCGGGCCGCCCAGTCGATCAGGTCCTGGCCCTGCGCGGCGAGGTCCAGGTCTTTGACGTCGTTTCCCTTCGCGCTGACTTTCAAGTCCGTGGCATTCTCCTCAATACACGATCTCGCTGACAACTTCGACGTCGGAGAGGCGCTTTCGCCCCCCAAGCTCCTGTAGCTCGATCAGGACCTGGACTCCCACAACCTCGCCGCCGAGCTTGCGGATCAGGCGAACCGCAGCGGCCGCTGTGCCGCCGGTCGCCAGTACATCATCGACGATCAGCACCTTCTGACCGGGCTCGACGGCGTCCGCATGCACCTGGAGCTGGTCGGTGCCGTACTCGAGCTGGTAGGCGTCACTGATCGTGTTCCACGGCAGCTTCCCGATCTTGCGAATGGGTACGAACCCAGCGTTGAGCTTGACGGCGATCGCGGCGCCGGGTATGAAACCACGCGCCTCGATGGCTGCGACAAGATCGGGTTGGGGGTCGGCCCACCTCTTCGACATCATGTTGACGACCTCACGAAAGAGCTCCTTGCGACCAAGCAGCGGCGTGATGTCGCGAAAGATGATGCCGGGCTGCGGAAAGTCGGGAATGTCGCGCACGTACTGCTTCAGCTCGTCGGGGGTGGTCATACGACCGATCGGAAGTATTCCAGGGTGAGCTCGAGACCCTCCTCAAGCGGCACCTCGGGCTCCCAGCCAAGCAAGCTGCGCGCGCGGGTGATGTCGGGCTGGCGCTGCTTGGGATCGTCGACGGGCAGCTCGCGGTGCACGATCTTGCTCTTGGAGCCCACCAGACGGACGATGGTCTCGGCGAGCTGCAGGACCGTCACCTCATGAGGGTTGCCAAGGTTGACCGGCATCTCGTCACCACGATCGAGATTGGCCAGGACGCCGCGGACAAGGTCGGAGACATAGCAAAGACTGCGGGTCTGCGAGCCGTCCCCGTACACCGTGATGGGCTCGCCACGGATCGCCTGCGCCATGAAGTTCGGCACCGCGCGGCCGTCCGAGACCTGCATCCGAGGTCCGTGCGTGTTGAAGATGCGGATGATCCTCGTATCCACGCCATGAGCCCGTTTGTAGGCCATTGCGAATGCCTCGGCGCAACGCTTGGCCTCGTCATAGCAGCCGCGGGGTCCGACCGGGTTGACGTTGCCCCAGTAGGTCTCCGGCTGCGGATGGACGAGCGGGTCTCCATAGACCTCTGAGGTCGACGCGAGCAGGAAGGTCGCACCTTTGGCCTTGGCCAGGCCGAGCATGTTGGTGGTGCCGAGCGTGCCCACCTTCAGGGTATGGATCGGGTTGGCGTGGTACTGAGGCGGCGAGGCGGGCGAGGCGAAATGCAGCACGTAGCGCACGTCACCATCCGGGAAGATGGGTTGATTGACGTCCGCCTGACGGAACTCGAAGTCCGGATTCCCTTCGAGCGTCCGCAGGTTTTCACGCGAGCCGGTGATGAGGTTGTCCAGCGCCAGCACGCGCATGCCGCGTTCGAGGAGCGCCTCGCAAAGGTGAGAGCCGATGAACCCGGAACCGCCGGAGACCACGGCTCGAGGCTTGTTCCCGTTACTCGCGGCCAATTCCTCGGTAGGTGAAGCCCAGCCCGCGCATCACCTGCGGGTCGTAGATGTTGCGGCCGTCGATCACGACCGGCTTTCTCATCGACCTTTTGATCCGGCCCAGGTCCAGGAGGCGGAACTCGTTCCACTCCGTGACCACGACCAGCGCGTCCGCGCCTGAGGCGACCTCGTACGCGTCATTCAGATATTCGATGTCAGGCAGCAGGGCGCGCGAGCGCTCCATCGCGGCTGGGTCATAGGCCCGCACCTGCGCGCCGGCGGCGAGCAGGACCTTGGCGATGTCCAGGCTCGGCGCCTCCCGCATGTCGTCGGTGTTCGGCTTGAAGGCAAGCCCGAGGAGCCCGACCAACCGGTCGGGCAGCTCTTCGAGACACTCGCGCAGCTTGTCGATGACGACCATCCGCTGGTCGCGGTTGATGTCCATCACGGCCTGGAGCAGCTCCGGGTGGTAGTCGAATCGCTCCGCGAGCGCCGCCAGCGCCTTGACGTCCTTCGGAAAGCACGAGCCGCCGTAGCCGATGCCGGCGTCGAGGAAGGTCGGCCCGATGCGCTTGTCGAGCCCCATCCCCTCCGCGACGAGCTTGGCGTCGGCGCCGACCCGCTCACTGATCCGAGCGATCTCGTTGATGAAGGAGATGCGCGCGGCGAGGAACGCGTTCGAGGCGTACTTGACCATCTCCGCGGTGTAGATGTTGGGGGTGATCAGGATGGGCGCATCCAGGGGCGCGTACAGGCGGGCCACCTTCTCGGCAGCCTCTCGATCGTGGCTGCCGATCACGACGCGGTCAGGGTGCATGAAGTCCTGGATGGCCGAGCCCTCGCGCAGGAACTCGGGGTTCGACACCACCGCGGCCGAATGGCCGCGGTTTGGCTTCTTCAGCACGCTGGAAACCATGTCACCCGTGAGGGGCGGCACCGTGGACTTGTTGACGACGACAAGCGGCCCGTCCATGCAATCGGCGATCGAGTTCGCGGCCGCCTCGACGTATGAGAGATCGGCCTCGCCGCCCTCACCCTCAGGCGTGCTGACCGCGATGATGGCGTATTCGGCGCCGGGGACAGCGTCTTCGTAAGCGGTCGTGAATCTAAGCCGGCCGGCCTTGGCGTTGCGCTCGACGAGCTCGTTCAGCCCAGGCTCATAAAAAGGAACGCGATGGGCTTTGAGCTGCGCGATCTTCTCGCGGTTGATGTCGACGACCATCACCTCGTTTCCAAGGTCGGCAAGGCACGCGGCAGTGGTCAGCCCGACATAGCCCGCGCCGATAACAGCGACTTTGCTCAATCCGGGCCGATTATCTCAGCAGCAGAACCCGCATCGGACCGTCCGATGCGGGTATGAATTCGGGGCGATACCCGCGTTGGACTGGGGAATGCGGGGTTCACGTGGGCTTGGGCCAGTGCATTGCGGACTTGGGTCACGACCGCATCCGACCGGCGAAGCACGTCAGCAGCTGTAAAGCGGAGCAGCCTGACATCGGCCAACAGCAGGCGATTCTGGCGACGATTGTCCTCGACGAGGCTGGCGCGATGAGTGTCGCCGTCGTATTCAAGACCCAGCCGGTGCTCGCGGTAGTAGAGGTCGGGGCGTCCCAGGAATGAACCCCTTTCGTCCCGAACAGTCACCTGCACCTCCGGACGAGGCAGCCCATTCAGGACGAGCAACATCCGAAGGCGTGTTTCCATTGGCGATTCCGCGGCACCTTCGGCGGAGTCGAGCACGAGCCGGACCGCACCAACGCCTTTTCGTCCGGCGCGGCAATCGACCCATTCCCTCAGGTCGGCGGGTTGGATCAAGCCCGCGTGTAGAGCCATGTCGGTGATGACGACTGCCTCGACCAGGCTCAACTTCCGGCTGAGGTCGGACAGCGTGCGCACGAGCGACGTGGTTCGGAAACCGCGCCGAACCACCACCTCACAATCGTCCAGTGCGGCGCGACGCACGCTGACACCACCTCTTTCCCAGCCCTCGCCATCCCCTGGCAGGATCGCCTCGATCGGCTCGCAAGGAGCGACGTCGAGACCATGCAACCAGGCCGCGGTCTTTCCTGAAAATGCTGCGGATGTCGGCATGCGGAGAGCAGCGGCTTCGAGCTTAAGGGCCGGGGTCTCAGAGAGCGCCGCCCACGCGTACAGGCCTGGACCGATCCGACGCCAACTGGCACCCTCGAGATGCCAACGGGCAAGTCCTGCGCTTCGCGCCTGGGCCACTGTGAACGGTCCGCATGTGAGCGCGGCCGGAACGAATGGTTTTCGTGGCACAGAGTCTGTATCACCGTACTTGTGCACTGCCACAACCCAACCGGTTAAGACGGAATGCGGGCTACAACGACTCGTACGCGGCGATTGTTTTCCGGGCTGCCTTCCGCCAGCTGAACTGCTTCGCGCGTTGCAAGCCGAGCTGGCGCCATCGCTCCGGCTCCGCGCTCATCTGCGCCGCGGCGCGGCCGAGGGCGACGGCATCGCCGTCTTCGACGAGCTCGCCCGCGTCGTCGAGCACCTCGGGAAGGCTCGAGTTGCGAAATCCTGCGACAGGGCACCCACACGCCATCGCCTCGAGGCACGGCAGCCCGAACCCCTCATACCGGCTCGGGAAGATGAGACAGCCGGCCGCGGTGTAGAGGTCGGCGAGCTCCGCGTCGTCCACGCGTCCGAGCATCCTGGCCCCGGGCATTCTCGGCGGCGCCTGGCGGCCGCGGTCGCCGGCGACGACGAGCTGCAGCTCCGGCCTGACCTCGCGAGCCGCGGTCCACGCGCGGAGCAGCGAAGCGGGATCTTTGCGCGCATCGAGCGCGCCGACGAACAGCAGGAACCCAGGCTCCACGTCCCAACGCTGCCTCACTCGTTCGGCGGCGCCAGGCTTGCGCTCGAACACCTCGTCGGCCGCTTCCGGCACGACCCGAATGCGCCGCGCGTCCACACCTGCAACGCGCGACGCGTCGGCCGCCGTCGACTTCGAGACGGCGATCACAAGGTCGGCGCCCTTGAGCAGCCGCTTGCCGGGCCAGAAGCGGAGGCGCTCGCCCAGCATTCGCGGACCCCCCCAAGCCCAGGGGATCAGGTCGTGCAGAGTAACGACCAGCGGGCACGGCGACCGACCGGGCAGGCGTAAGTCGATCGCGTGGTACACGTCAGGCCGGATCCGCTCGAGGTCCGCCCGCAACGCGACCGCGTCCTCGTAGCCGGCGAGCTGGCCGTGATAGCGCCGCCGAGAGCCGGCGAGCTCATATCGGCCCGGCGGCAGCGAGGGTTCGTCAAAGGCGGCGTCGAGGAGCAAGGTCAGCCTGGAATCGAAGCCCTCCGCGATCAGCCCCTTGAGCAAGCCCCTCGCGTAGGAACCGACGCCACGGCCGGCGCTCGGTCCCTGCAGCGGCCGCATGTCCAACAGCACCCGAGATGAGCTCAAAGGTCGAGCCATCATAATTTGGCCGCCATGAGCTCCTCTCTCGATATGGTCGTCGTCGGCGGTTGCGGCCACGTCGGCCTACCCCTCGCCCTGTCCCTCGCCGACTGCGGCTACAAGGTCGGCATCGACGACATCGACGCCAGCAAGGTCGCTTACGTCAAAGCCGGCAACGTTCCATTCCTGGAGAACGGGGCGGACGCTCTCCTCAAAAAGCTTCTGCCCACAGGCCGGCTCGAGCTGGCATCCGACCCGAGCCTGGTCGAGAGCACTGACACGGTCATCCTCGTCATCGGCACGCCGATCGACGAGTTCATGAACCCGTCGGTTCGCATCTTCGACAAGGTGCTTGACGAGCTCATGCCACACCTGAAGAACACCACGATGATCGTGCTGCGGTCGACGGTTTTCCCGGGTACGTCTGAGTCGGTCGAGCGCCGGCTCCGCGCGGCAGGCATCCAGGCCGATGTCGTGTTCTGCCCGGAACGAATCGCCGAGGGCCACGCGCTGGAGGAGCTGCGGACGCTGCCTCAGCTGGTTGGAGCGTCCTCGGATCGCGCGTTCGAGAAGGCGAGCCGGCTGTTCGAGCGGCTCGGGGTGAGCACAGTTCGCACCACCCCACTCGAGGCCGAGCTCGCGAAGCTGCTCACCAATACCTGGCGCTACATGAAGTTTGCGATCGCCAACCAGTTCTTTCAGATCGCACATCGCTCCGGGGTCGATTACAACAACGTGCTCGACGCCATCCGCCACGAGTACCCGCGCGCGGCGGACCTACCTGGCCCCGGATTCGCCGCCGGGCCGTGCCTGCTGAAAGACACCATGCAGCTGTCCGCCTACACGCCCGACCACTTCCCGATGGGCCAGGCCGCGATGCAGATCAACGAAGGTCTGCCCAACTACATCGTGGACACGCTCAACTCCAGAAAGTCCCTGCAGGGACGCACCGTCGGGATCCTGGGCATGGCTTTCAAAGGCGAGTCAGACGACCCGCGCGCGTCGCTGAGCTACAAGCTGCGCAAGCTGGCCGCGTTCAAGGGAGCGCGTGTCATCTGCACAGACCCGTTCATCGAGGATCCTTCCTTCGAGTCACTGGAGAGCGTGTTGCGTGACTCCGACGTCCTTGTGATCGCTGCCCCGCACCGCGCCTATCGGACGCTGGAGCTGGATGGTCGCGAGGTCGTAGATATCTGGGGGATCACGGGCCCGATTCGTCTTTGAAGGTTCTCGTCACCGGCGCCGCTGTGTTGAATATGAGAGGAAACCCGGATGGTTTCCTATCATCGCGCGTGCGGCTCCGCCGCAGGCGCTGCTCTCCTTCCGGTATGCGGATTGGACTTATTTAAGTTGTCACTCCTCACGACGAGTTGGCGACATTCATGGACGTGGGTTAGACGGCCTGGCGAAGCCAGGCCTACCGGCCACGCATGAAGGTCCTCGTCACCGGCGCTGCTGGGTTCATTTGCGGCTATCTCGTTGCCGACCTCTTGCAGGCCGGCCACGACGTGGTCGGCGTCGACAACTTCAGCAAGTACGGTCCGGTCAAGCGCAGCTTCGATGACGACCCGCACTACCGCCTCGTCCAGGGCGATGCGAAAGACGCGAAGCTGCTGACTGAGCTCGCCGCCGATTGCGACCAGGTGGTTGCGGGGGCGGCGATGATTGGTGGCATCTCCTATTTCCACGAGTTCGCCTACGACCTGCTCGCCGAAAACGAGCGGATCTGCGCCGCCACCTTCGACGCGGCGATCAGCGCATATAAGAACGGCAGGCTGCAGAAGATCACCGTCATCTCCAGCAGCATGGTGTTCGAATCCGCGACCGTCTTTCCCACCCCCGAAGGCGCCCAGCTCAAGAGCCCGCCACCGCGATCGACCTACGGCTTCCAGAAGCTGGCGACGGAGTTCTTCGCGCACGGAGCTCACGAGCAGTACGGCCTTCCGTTCACCATCGTGCGTCCGTTCAACTGCGTGGGCATCGGCGAGCGCCGGGCCTTGCGCGACCACCAGGTGATGAGCGGGAACGTCAAGCTCGCGATGAGCCACGTCGTGCCGGACCTCGTACAGAAGGTGCTGAAGGGCCAGGACCCGCTGCACATCCTTGGCGACGGCAGCCAGGTGCGCCACTACACCTACGGCGGAGACCTCGCGCGCGGCATCCGGCTGGCGATTGAGTCGGAAAAGGCCCTGAACGAGGACTTCAACCTCTCGACGGCTCAATCCACAACGGTGCGCGAGCTGGCCGAGGTCATCTGGCGCAAGGTGCACGGCCCGGACCGGCGCCTCAATATCGTTTCCGACCCGCCGTACGAGCACGACGTTCAGATGCGAGTGCCGGACGTGGGAAAGGCGCGCGAGGTCCTTGGCTTCGAGGCCATAACCTCGCTCGAGGAGATGCTCGACGAGGTGATCCCCTGGATTCGCGAAGAGATCAAGGTGGGTCGCATCTGAGCGAGCAGACGCCCGTGCTCAGCGTTGTGATCCCGGTTTACAACGAGGGCGAGAACGTGGTTCCAACGCTGCGCGGGGTCGTGGAACACACGCACATGCGACCGCTCGAGGTGCTGGTCGTGCACGACTTCGACGAGGACACCACGGTGCCGGTGGTCAAAAGGCTCCAGGCCGAGATTCCTGAGCTGCGCCTCCATCGCAACACCCTCGGACGCGGCGTGCTGAACGCCATGAAGTCCGGCCTTCGCGCGGCGCGAGCAGCCTATGTGGTGGTCACGATGGGCGATGGTTCGGACGACGCAAATGACATCGATCCCATGTACGAGCTCGCCCGCGCCGGGGCCGATGTCGTGGCTGGCTCCCGTTACATGCGCGGCGGCCGCCAGCTGGGCGGACCACTCCTCAAGCGAACGATGTCACGCACGGCGGGCCTGTCGCTTCACTGGCTCGGAGGCGTCCCTGTGCACGACGCGACGAGCAACTTCCGCCTCTATTCGAAGCGCCTGCTCAACCAGGTGACGATCGAGTCGACAGGCGGCTTCGAGCTCGGCATCGAACTCACCGTCAAGGCACATCTGCTCGGGATGCGGGTGGCCGAGGTGCCGACGACATGGCGGGACCGCACTGCGGGTCAGAGCAGATTCCGCCTGTGGCAGTGGCTGCCGCGTTATCTGAAGTGGTACTGGCGCGGCGTGGGAGGAAGATTCAGGGCCAGTCGATAGCATTGCGCGCGTGAAGCGGATCCTCTGCGCCGTGTCGATCATCGCAACCGCACTGCTGCCGCTTACGGCGGCAGCAGACTATGAGGCATCGCCCAGCCTGGACCGTGTCCTGGTGGCTCCGCCGCGCGACTACACCGAACAGAGCTTGACGACGTTGCCCCACGGGCGCTTCACCATCCACGACTACGCAGTTACCTACGGACCGAAAATCGCAGAAGTCGAAATAGTCATGCAACAAGACGGTTTCGTCGACGGCTTCAGCACGATGTCTTCGTGCTCGTCGCCGTCTTCATCGCCGGACTGATCGGCCTGGCCGTGGTCCTCGTCAAACGATTGAAGCCGCCCGCGGCGGCGCAACTTACATCCGACGGACTCTAGTGGTGAGACGGGC
>DATHDR010000116.1:0-9895 GCA_035318965.1 Verrucomicrobiia bacterium
CGACGACGTCAAGGCCGACGCCTCGACCCGAGCTCTCTGTCAGGACCTTCGCGGTCGAGATCCCTGAACGAAAGATCAGATGGAGCGATTCGTTTTCGCTGAGGCCACTGACGTCGACACCGCTTTTGGCTGCGGCGGCGCGCACCGCGGCCACGTTGATGCCGCCTCCATCGTCGCTGATCGCGATCACCACTTTCGATCCGAGCTGTGAGGAGTGCAGCCGGACCACGGCCTGCTCTGGCTTGCCAGCCGCCGCCCGCTGCTCCGGCGACTCGATGCCGTGCCCGACCGAGTTTCGGACGAGATGCAGCAGGGGGGACACCAGCTCCTCGAGCACGCCCCGGTCGACCTCGATGTCCTCACCGATCACTTCCCACCGCACGTTCTTGCCTGCCGCGCGTGCCGCATCTCGGACGGTACGGTGGAGCATGGGCGCAAGGTTTCCGATCGGCACCATGCGGGTGCGCTCGGTGACCTCCTGGAGCTGGTTGATCACCTTCGTCAGCTCGCGATACTCGGTGACCGCGTCTGGATCCATATGCAGCTCCGAACCGAAAACGTGCCCCACCCTGAGCTGCGCGGCAGATGCCTCGCCGACCAGCCGGCTGAGCTCGTCGATGCGCGCCACCGGCACCTCGAGCGTAGCCGCCTCGGCTCGCTTCTGCGTCGGGAGCGTTCGAGCGGGCTCGGAGGGAGTCGAGGCGCCGGCAGCCTCCAGGTCCGCCGGGGTGCCCGGGGCTGCCGCCGGCGCCGCTGCCTCTGAAGCCACGATCGGAAACTCGGGGGCCGGCGCAGCAGCCTCAATCGGCTTGGCCGGCCCCGGCAGAAGGCGTTCCATCGCGGCCTCATCGCTTGCGTCCTGGTCGGCGCTCGATGGGTCGGCGATGAGCCGGCCGAGCCTGTCGACGACAAGGAGCATCGAATCCGTCAGCCCCGGTGTGGACAGGCGGGTGCCCGCGCGCAGCTCGACGAGGAGATCTTCCAGCCGGTGCGCAAGGCGGCTCACCCGCATCATGCCCACCATGCCGGCGGCGCCCTTCATGGTGTGCGCCTCGCGCAATATCCCGTCGATCGCATCGCGGTCGCCCGGCCTGGACTCGAGCGCGAGCAGCCCGGAGGCGATCCGCTCGAGCTGGCCCTTGGCCTCCTCGACGAACATCGGACGGAACTCGTCTTCTAGCTCGCCCGTTTCAAATCCAGCCGGCTCTTCACCAGCTCCTCAATGTCGACGAGCACCACCAGGCGCCCGTTATTGCTGTACACGCCGAGCTCGCCAGGTCGGGTCCCGGGACCGACCGGGTCCTCGAAATCCGCCGCGACCGGCAGCTCCTCAGCGGCCAGCGCCACCATCTCCTGCTCGCTGCTGACCAGCACCGCGAAGGCCGGTTCGCCGAGCGAACCAGTAGCGGTCAGCACGCCGGTGTCGAGCAGCGGGACGATCTCGCCCCGGATGTTGAGCACCCCGATCAGGCCGGCCGGAGACAGCGGGACGCGCGTCACCAGGGGGTGACGCAGCACCTGATGAACACTGGTCATCGGCACCGCAAAGGAGGCGGAGTTAACCATCAGCACCAGGACGCGTGTCACTCCCTCTGCTCCAATCCGCGAGACTGGACTTCCGCCGCGAGGGTGGCCTGCGCCAGATCAAGCGCCCCTGCCGCCATCGCGCGACTCCGGTCCGCGATCAGCTCGACCGCGACCTTCACGCTTTCCGTCGCGGTTCGATGCTGCTCTGCTTCCGGCTGAACTTTGCCGCTCACCTCGGCCATTGCTTCGGTCATCCGCATCCAGCTGTCGAGCTGCTGGCCGCGTCGCTCGATCGCCAACACCGCCTCGCCGCTGGTGGCCTGCGCGCCCTCGGCGAGCTTGGTGATCTCTGCGGCGGCCGCCTTCGACCGCTCGGCGAGCCGGCGCACCTCGTCGGCGACCACAGCGAACCCACGTCCCGCCTCGCCCGCACGCGCGGCTTCGATCGCTGCGTTCAGAGCGAGGAGGGCGGTCTGGTCTGCGATGTCCTTCAGACCTCCCAGGACTGCCTGGATTTCTTTGACTCGTTGCGCATTCGCTTGCGTGCGATCGCTCGACGCTTGCAGGTCGGTTTGCACGAGCTGGATGTTTGAACGCAGCTCGGCGGCCTGGATGGCAACGCCGGCGATCGAACTTGCAATCGAGGCCGAGCCCGCGACAAGGGCCTCCATCGCGGTGAACGTCTCCAGTGCAGATTCGGACTGCTCGGCTGCCGTCGCTGCGAGCTGATCGGCCATGGCCGAAAGCCCGACCGCGGAGTCCTGCCCAGCACCTGCCAGCGGGCGCAGCTCGATGACCTGGAGCTCGCTCGATACGCCGGTTGGAAGCCTTTCAAGCTTCATGGTCGGCCTCCCGGTCGTCGTCTTGCCGGCCGCGATTGGTCGTGGGGCGCGCAAGGTCGGTTGCGAGCTCATCCTGTCTCGACGCCGCAAGCGCGATCTGCTGGGCGGTGATTGAGAGTGATCGGCTGCTCTCGGCGATCTGCTCGATGGCGACCACGGCCTGCTCGACGCTGGAGCGCTGCTGCTGGGTGGCGAGCTGGACCTGGCCGCTCGCCTGGGCCATCGTTCCCATCATCTCCAGCCAGAGCGCGAGCTGCCTGCCACGAGTCTCGACTGCCATGACCGTGGAGCGGCTCTGGACCTGGGCGCCTTCGACGAGCGTCGCGATCTGCGCCGCGGCGGCTTTGGATCGCTCGGCAAGCCTCCGAACCTCGTCGGCCACTACCGCGAAGCCTCGGCCGGCGTCACCCGCCCTGGCGGCCTCGATCGCCGCGTTCAGTGCGAGCAGGTTGGTCTGGTCCGCGATGTCGTTGATGACCGTGAGGATGCTCTCGATCTCGGTCACCTTCTTCGCCAGAGCCGCCACACCTTCTCCCGCCGCCGTCAGCTCGGTCTGCGCCAGTGCGATCTTGGTCCTCACTTGCCCCGCCTGGGTTGCGACTGCGACGGCGGTGTCGGCGATGGAGTCGGTGGTGCGTGACAGCTCCTCCATGCTGGACGAGGTCTGGCTCGCCGCAGTGGTCTGCTCAACGGTCGCGGTCGCGAGGTGCTCAGCCGCAGCGGCGAGCTTGGCGGCGGACTCGGCGACCTCGCCGCGAAGTCGAAAGCGCATGTCGGCGAGCCGCTCGACCATGGCATTGAACGTCTGGCCCAAAAGTCGAATCTCGGGACTGCCGGAGGGCTCGACCCGCGCCGACATGTCTCCCGATTCGAGTCGCGCCGCGGCTCGGGACAGAGCGATGACCGGGCGGATGGTCAAGCGGGCCGCCAGCCCGGTGATCAATACAAGGAGGATGGTCGCCAGGACTTGCGCGCCGACTCCCCAACGCGCAAGCAAGTTCGGCACCAGCCCGGCGATGAGAAAGAACGGCAAAGCGATGGCGAGCAGGCCGGCGAGCATCCTCACGAAAAAGCTGTCCCACATCCGGGGCGGCGCGCTAGTTGCCCCGACGGTCTCGTCCAGGGTGTCGATGCTCAACAGGCGCAGGTTGGCAGGCGGCGCTGGTGGGCGATCCGTTGGCTGCTTTCTAAGCTCCACGATCGTCCTCGCCGCGACCCTCCCAGCCCGAGCCGGCGAGCTCTGCTGCTAGGGCTCCCTGGCGAGCTGCGGCGGAGGCGATCTCCTGCGCAGTGACGGCCACCGACCGGCTGCCCTCGGCGATGTGCTCGATGGCGAGCACGACCTCCTGGGTCGAGGCTCGCTGCTGCTGGCTGGCAAGCTGGACCTGGCCGCTCACCTCGGTCATGGCCCGCATCATCGTCAGCCCGCGCTCCATCTGCTTGACGCCCTTCTCCAGGGCCATCACGGTCTGGCTGCTCTGCATCTGGGCGCCTTCGACGAGCTTGGCGATCTGAGCGGCGGCGCCCTTGGAGCGTTCGGCCAGGCGCCGGACCTCGTCCGCGACGACGGCGAAGCCACGACCGGCATCGCCGGCGCGCGCGGCTTCGATGGCCGCGTTCAGGGCGAGCAGGTTGGTCTGGTCCGCGATGTCATTGATCAGCTCGAGGATGCCCTCGATCTCATTGACGCGACCGGCAAGGGCCAGCGTTCGATCGCCAGACGCGCGCAGGTCGGTTTGAGCGAGCTCGAGGTTGGTCTGCGCCTCTCCGGCCTGGGTGGCGACACGGTCGACGGAATCCGCGATTGCCGCAGAGGTGCGTGCGACCTCCTCCATGCTGGCCGACGTCGCTGTCGCTGCGGTCGTCTGCTCGAAGGTTGCGGCGGCGAGCTGTTCGGCCACCGCCGAGAGCTTGGCCGCGGACTCGGTGACCTCGCCGCGGAGCCGGCTCAAAACCCCGCTGAGCCGTTCGACCATGGCGTTGAACGTGTCGCCAAGGCGGCGGACCTCCGCACCTCCCTTGAGCTCGACGCGAGCTGACAGATCCCCGGCTTCGACGCTTTCCGCGGCGCGCGACAGCGCAACGATCGGTCGTGCTGTGAACACGGCCAGCACGATCGCGAACACGATCAGCAGCACAGTGCTCAAGGCCTGGAGCATCGAAGTCTTGAACTCCTGCTCGTGGACGGGCGCAAGGGCGGTCGCGGTTTCGATCGACGCGATCACCACCCAACCGAGTGACGGTATAGGTTCGTACCCGGCCAGGACATTTCGGTTTCGGTAGTCGACGATCTGGCTTGCACCCGGTCCGATGCTCATCGCCTGCTCGAAGATCGCGCCCTCGGCTTTCATCTGGAGCGCGCCCTTCGCGATCTCGGCGGTCTCGTCATCGACTTTGCCCCAGGTGGAGCTGTAGAGGAGCAGGTGCTGAGCGTTGACTACGTGCACCTCCTGTTCGTTGGTCACCGCGTCCAGGCCGTAGGGGTTTAGAAGCTTGCCCAGCACCGCCACGTTCAGGTCTGCGACGACCACGCCCTGCGGCTGTTCGTCGGCGCCAAGGATCGGCACGGTCATGATCCAGTTGATCGCGTCGCCCGCCTGCCCGATCTGGACGGGCCCAAACGTCTCCACGCTCAGGCTCGTGGCAAACGGCGCGCCGGTCGGCGTCGCTGACAGGACGACTCCCGGTCGACTTACCGCGACAACGTTTCCGTTGCGGTCGACGATCTGCAGGCTCTCGAAAGCCGCATGCGTCGCCATCGACTCCCGCAAGCTGGCGCTTAGATCTGGCTTCGACACTTCACCTGTGTAGTCGCGAGCGATGTGGCGCGCCTCCGCCTTCCGCTCCTCCACCCAGTCGAGGATGCGAACCGCCGCGCCCTCCGCAGTCGCCTCGGCGCGCGCCTTCGACTGGTTGATGCTCGTCTGGGAGCTCCAGGTCGACATCAAGAACCCGAGGGCGATGGAGAGGGGAATCGACACCAAAAGCAGCCCGGCGACGATCCGGATCGAATACCTGTTGAACGGCTTCAGTCGAGCCCAGCCACGGCGTTCGTAGGTGGTTGGAGATGTGGCTTTCACCACTCGGAGCTGCGGGGCCGGGGTTTGAGATCGGCCCACCTCGGGTGGGCCCCTTCTGAGCTGCATGCTTCAGTACTACGCTTGAGGGCCTGTTTTGTCGCCATGGGTGAGCACTGCCGGCCACCCCTCTAAGTGGATGGCCCGAGGTTCAGGTCAAGCGGCCGGAAGATCTCCACACGAGTCGCTGGGGGCATTGGCGGGGGCACTGAAATCGGGGCCATGGTGGACGTTGACATACCAGCCGGACGTCGGAACCAGGTATCCCGCCGGGACTGTGGTTGCCATGGTCGCGGCGCCGGCTGAGTCAGCGATGACCTGCTGAAGCGCAAAGGTAATGCCGCCTGGCGCGCCGCATCCGCCCGCATGCACATGAGAAACGTGGCTCGAGTTGGGCGCCAGCCCGGTCAGCTTGATGGTGACGGTGAACGAACCGGCGCCCTTGACCACCGTGCCCGTACCGGACGCGCCGCTGCCGTTCTGAGCATCCATCGTGAAATCGATGGATGGCGTTGGGGGCGGCGCGCTGGTCTCGCCGCCGCAGGCAGCGGCCGCAAGGACGCCAAGCATGGCAAGGACGAAAATCTTCACGCCCGATTAATACGTGACCTGCGGGACGATGTCGCCATGGTTGAACACGGGCCCTGGCCCCTCTAGGAGGATGGCATGAAACGGACGCCTAGAGCTCGATCAGGCCTATGCGCGCAGCGGCGATGACGGCTTGCAGCTTGGAGTGAACCTGCAGCTTCTCGATCACGTGGCGGACGTGCCATTCGACCGTATGAGGAGCGATGCCGAGGCGATGCGACATCGAGCTCGTGTCCAGGCCCTCAGCGAGCAGGCTAAGAATGTCGAGCTCCCTGGGGGTGAATTGAGCCAGTAGCTGCTCTCGCTCCCGTCTCTTGCTGACGACTCCCCTTTGCCTGGCGATAGCCCGAGCGAACAGCTCTACGGGAATCAGCACCTCGCCCTTCGACGCCCGGCGCACGGCTTCGATGATCTGGTCGGCGGTCGCCTCTTTCGTGAGATAGGCAGTGGCGCCGGAGTCGATCGCGTCGAGCAAGGCCGTTTCGGAGTCGTCGGCGCTGTGGAACACGATGGCCGCGTCGGCGTGCGCGTTCTTGATGGTGCGCGCGGCCGCCGGACCGGTCACGTCGGGGAGCCTGAAGTCCATCAACACGACGTCAGGGCGGTTCTGGGCGGCGGCCTCGACGGCATCGGCCCCAGATGATGAGACGCCCGACACCGCCAGGTCAGGCTGGCCCTCCAGGACGCGTGCGATGGCGGACGCCAGGAGCGGATGATCCTGCACGATCAAGACTTGAACTCGACGGGCGGCGAGCTCGCTGTCGGTGTCGGGGTCCAGGTTGCGCACCCCCTCCCTTTCCTCTACCCGCCGACGCAACATCGCGCCGGGCGTTCCTCTGCTCTTGACACTTGTTAACTGCAACTGTAAAGCGAAGGCTGAAGGGCTGCTGACTTTAAGCCACGGATCTTGCGCACAACCTGGCGGCCGACCTGTGACCAGGCCAAAGGGCGATCAAGCGGTGGCTTCTGGCTCCTCACCATCCTCGACGTTGACCAGGGGGTCCTCGTCGCTCGCCGAGTATCGGTCGCGCACCTCCGCCCCGCCGGATTCCGAGTCGCCCAGCCCCTCATCGGAATCCTCTTCGACCACCTCGCCGGCACGCCCAGACTCGGAGAGCAGCTGTTCGTAAGCCCGCCCCGCCTCGTCTGGCGTGGGGTACTCCCAGAACTCGGTCCCAGGAGGCACTTCCGCCCCTTCGGTCTCGTCGGTCCCGTGCATGAAGACATAGGCCCGGCCGCTGTCGGGATCCTGGATCAGAGATAGGAACCGCTCGTCGCTCAACTCGGTGCGACGCTCCGCCTGGCCCTGGTTCTCGAGGTCGAAGAGGCGGCTGACGATCTGCTCTTCACTCCGTTCTTGCACGACCTAATCCTGCGATAGGTCCGCTGACCCTAGTCACGGTGAGTCAAACGCCCGACCGAGCTCCCTTCTACAACGTCATCGCCGGACACAGCCTCGACAGGCTGTCTGGGCTTAGCGACGGGATCTTTGCGGTCGGCATGACCCTGCTCGTCCTGGGCCTGATAGTTCCGCCTGCGACCGGAATCTTCACCGAGGGGGAGCTGGCACGGGCTCTCGCCCAACTCCTGCCGAACGTCGTGACCTACACCATGAGCTTTCTCACCCTCGGCATCTTCTGGGTCGCCCAGCAGACGCAGTTCAGCCAGCTGAAGAGCAGCGATAGGAACTTCACGTGGATCCACATCGGCTTCCTGCTCGCCGTCACGCTCGTCCCGTTTTCGACCGGGCTGCTCGCGCACTTCATCACCTTCCGGGTGGCGCTGCTCGAGTACTGGCTCAACATCCTCGTCCTTGGCTTCGTGCTCCTGGCAGGTGCCGAGTACGCGCTTCGCGCACAGCTTTTCTCGGCCGAGGGAGAGGACCGGCGGGCGGTGATTGGAGTGATCCGGCGCCGCGTCCTCGTCGCTCAGGCGCTCTACGCAGTCGCCACCGCGCTGTGCGTCTTCAACACGTACGTGAGCATCGCTCTCATCGTCCTGATCCAGCTCAACTATGCGGTGGCGCCGAGGATCCCACTCCTGCACCGACTCTAACCTCCCCGCTCGCCGGGGAGGTGGCCCGGCGAAGCCGGGCCGGCGGGGCGTGTCTCAGGCATTCAGGCCTTTCTCCTACCATCCCACCTGTGACAGCGGCCCAATTTGTCTTGACCGTGGTTGGTCTCGTCATCATCGCGGTCGTCTTCTACGACCTCTTCCAGTCGGTGGTCCTCCCACGGCCGGCGGTGCGAAAGGTGCAGCTCGCACGTGGCGTCGTTCGGCCCCTCTGGTATGTCTGGCGCTGGGTCAGCCAGCGCACCTCGCGAGTCGATCGGAGCGAAGCCCGGTTGGCGGCGTTCGCCCCGATCGCGCTGCTCATACTGTTCGCGATCTGGGCAGCGGCCCTGGTGGTCGGCTATGGCCTGCTCATCGATGGGCTCGCCGAACAGATTCGCCCTCCGCCACCAGACCTGATCACTTCGCTCTACATCTCAGCCAGCACCCTGGTCCCGCTGGCCTACGGAGACTTTGTTCCAGAGGGCGGCGCGGCGCGCCTCGTGATCGTTGCCGAAAGCGCGACCGGAGTCGGGCTCGCCGCCCTTGCCATCACCCTGCTTTTCTCCCTGTATGAATCATTCCGGGCCCGCGAGCAGCTCGTCATCTCATTAGACGCATTGGCCGGTGCGCCTCCCTCCGGCGTTCAGATCCTCGAGACCGCCGCCGAGCTTGGAATTCGTGATGACCTGAAGGAAACCTTTGACGAGTGGCGCGAGTGGTCGGCGATGGTGCTGGAAAGCCATCTCGCGTATCCCTTGCTCGTCTACTTCCGGTCGAGCCATGACAACGAGGCCTGGGTCAACTCGTTCGGCGCGGTGATGGACGCAGCCGTCCTCGTCATGAGCACCGTCGACGACGGGGCAGAGGGACCGGCCAGGCTCATGTTCACCGTCGGTAACCACCTGGTCGAGGACTTCAGCTGGGTATTCAGGTTCAAGAGCCCGGACTACCCAATCGTCGAGCGTTCCGAGTACGACGTTGCGGTCGAGCGGCTGGTGAAGGCCGGCTATCGCGTTCGGAGTGGTGACGCGGGCTGGAAGAAGTTTGCCAAGCTGCGTTCGAAGTACGCCATGCCTCTCAACCAGATGGCCAACCTGCTGGCCCTCCCGCCCGCACAGTGGATCGGCGACCGTTCCTACCTGCCGCACCGCGAAAGGCCGTCGCGCGCCCGCCGGCGCCCGCGGGCGACTAGCTGATCAGGCCGAGCTCGCGGGCTTTGACGATCGCCTCGAGCTTTGAGTGCACGCCAAGCTTGCTGCCCAGGCTCCGGATGTGCGTGCGCACAGTCGTGTAGCTGATCCCCATCTTCGCCGCGACCGAACGGCTGGAAAGGCCCTCGGCCATCAATTGCAAGACCTCTTTTTCGCGTGGAGTGAGGCTCTCGAACTGAGCCTCGATCGCGCGGCGCTTCGCGATCAGCGTGGCGATTGTTCGGGGAGTGATCAGCACCCTCCCGCGCGCCACTTCCCGGATGGCGTCGACCACCTCGGACGCGGCCTTCGACTTGTGGATGAACGCGCTCGCGCCGGACTGGACCGCAGCGAAGCGCGCAGCGTCGGTGTCCTCGCGAGTGAGAAAGATGAGCTTTGCGTGAGGTCGGACCTCTCGGATGGCCGTGGCCGCCTCCGCCCCCGTTCCGTCGGGTAGGCGGAAGTCAAGCAGCACCACGTCAGGCTCGAGCTCGGCAACCGCCGTGATGCATTCGGCCACTGAGCCGGCCTCACCGACCACCTTCATGTCGCCCTGGTGGTTGATCAGCGCCGCAAGGCCCTCGGCGACCACCCGGTGGTCCTCGACGATGAGGAC
>DATHDR010000117.1:0-8669 GCA_035318965.1 Verrucomicrobiia bacterium
TGGCCGTTGACCTGATAGATGGGGGTTCCGGCGTCCAGGAACGCCGCGTCCCCATCCTTCAGCCGGTAGGCAGGGTCACAGACATTGCCGCTGACCTTGAACTTGACATGGGCCAAGACGGGGCCCAGGTCGCTGTCCTGAACTACGTTTTCAACCTCTGGTCCAGACACGTATTGAGCCGAGCCGACCTGGATGAAGTTGACCCAGTCGATCATGGTGTTGCAGCTTGTCTGGCCGGGCGGCTGGCACGCGGTCATGAAACCGAGGACCGCAATTCCCACGATCAGCTTTGAGGTCATCGGGAGAGTGAACGCCGGCCACGAACGCTTTGTAACGCGATCAAAAGGCGGCGCCCAGGGACAAGCGTCCCCGAGCGCCCACGCGTTCTACGTCAGCGACCGTTCGTCGCGGCGGCTTTGCCCACAGCCAAACGCCGAGCTCTTATCTGTTCACCAATAGCGATCAGGTTGCCTTCGCTGTCTTTGAACCAGGCACTCTTGCTGCCTTCCATGTCTGCGATGCCGTCCTGAGTCTTCATGCCAGGAAAGTCATAGTCCTCGAACTTCACACCGCTCTTCTTGAGCTCGTTCACCGTGGACGTGACGTCCTCGACGTCAATCGCCAGCTGCGTGTGGTCGCCCGAAGGCTTGCCCATGCTCGGAAAGAGGAGAAAGCCGGTGTTGCCGGTCCTGTAGAAGGCGCTGCCGTCAGTCCCCGCCTCTTCAGGGGTGAGACCGAGCTTCTGTTCGTAGAACTTGCGGGCTCGCGCGATGTCCTGTGCGGGAAGAGCCGCTGCGGATTCCGTGATCTTCAACATGATCACCTCCATGGTTTGAACTGCCTCAGGGCCGACGCGACTCCAGTTCGCATCAAAGCCCAGACACCCCAGGAATCCATTATGCGCGCGCTCAAACTATCCGCCGGACTCAGTTCTCGGACGGCCCATGTACTTGCTCGGGTCCTTGTCGAAGGTGGCCTTGCAGCCCGCGGAGCAGAAGTAGTAGGTCTCCCCTTTCTGAAATGAGCGATATTCCGCATCTTCGGTATCGACTGTCATTCCGCAGACTGGATCGATCGCTGATGGCTCTCTGTCCATATTTCCTCCTGACATTGCTGGCTTTGAGTGGGCGTGGCCCACGTGAACCACCTGGGCCGTATAGCGGGCGGGATCCTTTTCGAAGGTTGACCGGCAGCCTGCCGAGCAGAAGTGATATGTCGCACCGCCGTACTCCACCATGTCTTTGGCAGTGGCGGGGTCGACGGTCATGCCGCACACGCCGTCTCGGACCAGCTTCGCTCCTGCGTCCGGCCGGCGCGAGTGAGCCCGCAGCATCTCGATGCCGCCGGTCGTGACGAAGCGCCAGGCCATCACCGCGATGAGAGCGAGGAAGGCGAGATCGAGAAAGGTCGTGTAGTTCCAGGCCGGCTGGGTTTCGAAGACGGTGACGTTGTGATTGGTTGGAGCCAGGCCCAGGAGCTGGAACGCGCCTCCAACCAGGAACCCGGCCAGCGCCATCGCAGCGTAAGAAACCGCGAGCAGGTAAAGCGACATTCGCCCTCCGTAGTACTTCCGATAGATGTTCAGAATTGGCAGGATGATCAGGTCGGCGAAGATGAAGCTGATCACGCCGCCGAAGCTGATACCGCCGTTCCAGAGCACTACCGCCAGGGGTACGTTCCCAACCGAACAGACGAAGCTGAGCATCGAGATCACCGGGCCGATCAGCGGGCTCCAGAATTCGTTGAGAGTCGGATGGTCGGCGAGGAAGAACGCCTGCCACCAGCTGTTCGGCACCCACGCCGCCAGCGCCCCCGCGATCAGAAAGCCCAGGCCCAGGTCCACGTACAGGGCGTTCAGGTCCATGAAGAAGGAATGCGAGATGGCTGTGAACGCTCGCGGCGAGAAGAGCCTGGAAAGAAACGGTCCATCGGTGATGGACATGTCCATCTCGCCGTGGGCTTCATGGGTCGAGCCGAAGACTCCGCGCTCCGCCTGGCGCGCGGCCTCGTCGACCATTCGCTTGCGCAGGGTCAGCTTGAAGAGGATCCAGAGGAGCACCGCCATCAGGAGGCCTCCCACGAACTCTGCGGCGACGAACTGCCAGCCCAGAAGAATCAGGAGGACCAGGCCCAACTCAAAAACCAGGTTTGTTGACGCGAACTCAAAGATGATGGCGTTAACGAAGCTGGCGCCCTTGCGAAATAGGGACCTCGCCACCGCCACGGCCGCGTAGGAACAGGATGAGCTGGCCGCGCCCAGGCCCAGGCTGAGAACAAAACCCTTGAAGTCGGGCCGGCCGAGCGCGCTCGCTACTGCGCGCTTCGACACGACTGTCTGGACGATGGCCGAAAGCAAAAAGCCGAAGGCTAGCGGCCAGAAAACCTCCCAGACCATGACGAACGAGATCTGCAGCGCATGCAGGATTGCTTCGACAATGAACAAACCGGCCTAGCTCCTCACCAGTCGCTCGACCGCTTCGTTCAGCTCGCGGACCTTCTTTTTGACGCCGCCGGACCGGATCGCCACCATCACGCAATGCTCTGTGTGGTCGGCGAGCAGCTGCAGCGCGACGCTCTCCAGAGCCGCTCTGGTCGCATTGACCTGGGTGAGAACGTCGATGCAGTAGCGGTCCTCCTCAATCATCTTCTGGATGCCGCGAACCTGCCCCTCGATGCGCCGCAATCTGGTCTCGATCTTCTGCTTGTCCTTCGTATAGCCTGGCATCGGTCCATGATACCCCCCGCGGGTATAGTGATCGTGTGGATCACCACGCCCACACCGCGATGCGCTCCCCGGACGACGTGATGGGCCACGGCGGGCGAGCCGAGATGTCGATGGACGTGATGGTCCAGGACATGCGCAACCGCTTCCTGGTCGCGGCCGCCCTGTCGGTGCCGATCCTGTTGTGGTCGGCGATCGGCCGCCAGGTCTTGCATTTCAGCGTTCCGGCTCCGGTCGGCCTGCGTGACGACGTCTTCCAGCTGATCCTGAGCCTTCCCGTGATCGGCTATTCGAGCTGGATCTTCTTCGACGGAGCCGTGCGCGCATTGCGGGCGCGGACGCTGGACATGATGGTCCTGGTCGCGGTTGCCATCACCGCAGGCTGGACCTACTCGGTCGTCGTCACGCTTCGCGGAGGCGGGGATGTTTTCTACGAGGCCTCGACGGTGCTGTGCGCCTTCGTGCTCCTCGGCCACTGGCTCGAGATGCGAGCGCGGGGCGGGGCCAACGACGCGGTCCGCGCCCTCCTGGATCTTGCCCCGCCGAAGGCGATCGTCATCCGCGATGGCGAGCAAGTCGAGGTGCCGACCTCAGAGCTGCAGGTCGGCGACCTCCTGCTCATAAAGCCAGGCGCCAAAGTCCCCGTGGACGCCGTGGTTGAGGAGGGAATCAGCGAGGTGGACGAGTCGGTCGTCACCGGCGAGAGCCTGCCCGTTTCGAAGGCGCCGGGCTCCGCGTTGATCGGAGGTTCGATAAACGAGAACGGAACTCTGCGCGCTCATGCGACACGAGTGGGCTCAGACACTGCTTTGGCCCAGATCGTGAAACTCGTCCAGGCAGCCCAGAGCTCGAAAGCACCGGGTCAGGAGCTTGCAGATCGAGCCGCATTCTGGCTCGTGTTGGTGGCGCTGATCGGCGGCGCTCTCACTTTGATCGCCTGGTTGCTCGCAGGCCGCACTTTCAGCCAGGCCATCCTCTTCTCCATCACCGTGGTCGTCATCACGTGTCCCGACGCTCTCGGGCTCGCCACACCCACCGCCATCATGGTGGGCACAGGGCTGGGGGCCAAGCGCGGGATCCTGTTCAAAAACGCCGCTGCGATCGAGGCGGCAGCTCGCGTCCAGGTCGTCGTCATGGACAAGACGGGAACGCTGACCAAGGGCGAACCTGAAGTCACCGAGCTTCATGCGGTCCACCTCTCGCAGGAGGAAGTGCTGGCGCTTGCAGCCGCTGTTGAGTGGGACTCAGAGCACCCGCTGGCCGAGGCGATCGTTCGCTACGCACAGCAGTCGGGGGCAACCCACCTCCCCGTGACCGACTTCGAGAACGTGCCCGGACATGGCGCGGTGGCCACGGTCGACGGTCATCGCGTGGTGGTCGGGAACGCGAGGCTGATGGCGCGCGAGAACATCGGCCTCGACGGGTTGGCGACCAAGCGCGACGAGCTGGCGGCAGAGGGGCGAACCGTCGTCGTGGTTTCAGTCGACGGGCGCGCTTCGGCGGTGATCGGCATCAGCGACACCCCGCGCCCGACGGCCAAGGGTGCGGTTGACGCACTCCAACGGCAGGGCGTCGACGTGGTGATGCTCACCGGCGACAACCGCGCCACCGCCGAACGGATCGCCCGCGAGCTGGGCATTCGAGATGTGATCGCCGAGGTCCTTCCTGCCGACAAGGCCAGCAAGATCGGCGAGCTCCAGCGAACCGGCAAGAAGGTGGCGATGGTCGGCGACGGCGTTAACGACGCGCCCGCTCTCGCCCAGGCCGACCTGGGTATTGCCATCGGCGCCGGCACCGACGTCGCGATCGAGACAGCCGACGTCGTGCTCATGCGCTCGGATCCCCTCGACGTCGCCACGGCAATTACGATCGGGCGCGGCACGCTTCGGAAGATGCGGCAGAACCTTGCCTGGGCCGTGGGCTACAACGCGATCGCCATCCCGATCGCCGCCGGCATTTTCGAGCCCAGGTTCGGACTCGTGCTTCGGCCCGAGATTGCGGCGCTGTCCATGTCAGGCTCAAGCCTGTTGGTGGCGGTGAACGCATTGTTGCTGAAGCGCCTGAAGCTCCCAGAGCCCTCTGGAACGGGAGAGCGTTGAACGCCACCCGCAATATGCTTGGAGCCGATGCTTCCCGAGCTGGAGCGAGTGCCGCGGATGGAACTCGCCATCACCCCTACGCCGGTGCAGGAGATGCCGCGCCTGGCGGCATCGATCGGCCTCGATCGTCTGCTGGTGAAGCGAGACGACAATACCGGGCTGGCGCTCGGCGGAAACAAGGCGCGCAAGCTCGAGTACCTGGTGGCGGCGGCGACCCGTGCCGGGGCGGACATCCTCCTGACGATTGGCGCACCGCAGTCCAACCACTGCCGCTGCACCGCGGCCGCGGCGCGGGTGGCGGGAATGGATGCTCACTTGATCTTCAACGGCCCACCCATCGAGGAGGTCCAGGGCAATCTTCTGCTTGACCGTCTGCTCGGCGCGACGTGGTCCTTCTCGCCTGACCGTCCTGCCGCGCAACGAATGGCCGAGGTCGCAGAGGAGATGCGCGCCGCGGGCCGGCGACCTTATGTGATCCCGAGCGGTGGCAGCAACGGCCTTGGAGCGCTGGGGTACGTGCGTGGCGCTCTTGAGCTCACCGAGCAACTGTCCGCGCGGAGCGACCGGCCGCGATATGTGGTCTGCGCGGGCGGATCTTGCGGGACGCTGTCAGGGCTAACTCTGGGGCTGGCGCTCGCCGGGAGCGACGCGCAACTGGCTGCCGTGAGCATCTCCAACTCCGTGCCCGACCGAGTCGCCCGCGCACGCGAAATCATGGCCGAGTCATGCGAGTACCTCGACCTTCCGTTGCCGGACGCCGTCCCCGAGATCTGGGGCGGGTACGTCGGCGCCGGATACGGAATGCCCACTGCGCTCTCGACGCGGGCCCTCGAGACAGCGGCGCTGACGGAGGGTTTGGTGCTGGATCCCGTCTACACGGCCAAGGCTTTCGGCGGTCTGATCGGAGAGATTGCGGCCGGCCGGGTCAAGCATGACGACCTGGTGGTCTTCGTCCACACCGGCGGCACGCCGGCGCTGTTCGCGGATCCAGTGCTGTACTGGCACGCCGACTGACGGCAGAACCAGCGTCAGCTATGCGTTTTAGTTGATGAGGAGGTGATTACGATGCCCCAAAAACAACATCTGCCGAGCGTGAGCGACAAAGAGCAGCGGATGTACGAGCACATCAAAGAGAGCGAGCTGAAGCAAGGCCGCCCGACCAAGCGGGCGAAGGCGATCGCGGCGGCGACGGTTGTGAAGCATCACAACGCCGAACGCCACCCCAAGAACAAGTAGAGACCCGCTCAGCCGCGTATTGAATTGACTCGATGAGCCTGCCTTGTGCAGCTCGGTCCTGAGCAGGTGGCCCCGCGTACGCTGACCGGGGTGGCATAGGACGGGCGGCTGAGGAGGATAACGTGAAGATCACGAAGAACGGCGTCAAGACCGCGGCGGGCCCGACGGAGTGGTTCACAGGCGTTGTCTACATCGACACGGTCGCGGCGCCATCGGATGGCTCGAGGCTGAGCGCCAGCAGCGTCCACTTCACGCCCGGAGCGCGAACCGCCTGGCACACGCACCCCAATGGCCAGACCATCTTCGTCACCGAGGGCGTCGGCCTGGCTCAACGGCGCGGGGGATCGATTGAGATCATCCGCCCCGGCGATCGCGTCTTCTTCGAGCCGGGCGAGAACCACTGGCACGGCGCTGTACCGACGCGGTTCATGACCCACCTCGCAATGCTCGAGGTCGACGACAAGGGGAACAATGCGACGTGGGGTGACCATGTCACCGACGAGGAGTACAGGGCGGCGCCATCCACCGAGGAGGCATAGCGATGCGCGCTGCGTGGTCGGCCGACGAGCTGACAAGGATAGGTAGAGCTGAAGAGCTGGAAATCGCGGCGGTCCGGCGCGACGGAACGCTGCGAAGACCTGTGACTGTGTGGGTGGTCCGTAACGGCGACGACCTATACGTTCGATCTGTGAAAGGGCGCGATGGGGCTTGGTTCCGCGGCGTCCAGGCGACGCACGAAGGTCGGACACTGGCCGGCGGCGTTGAGAAAGACGTCACTTTCGTGGAGGCCAGCCACGACTTTGACGAGGAGATCGATGCTGCCTATCGTCAGAAATATCGCCGGTACGCCGGACGGATTCTCAACAGCGTGCTGACTCCTGATGCGCGATCCGCGACGATCAAATTGATGCCGCGTTCGACCGCCTGATGGTCCCATTCAGCCTGAGAGCGTTTTGCGTCGGGTCGGACTTCGAGTTTGGTCGGGGAGGGGGGATTTGAACCCCCGACCACCTGACCCCCAGTCAGGTGCGCTACCGAGCTGCGCTACTCCCCGAGCGCCGTAATCGTACCTAGGGCCTGAGAGCTAACCCCGAGCCGCGTACGCGACCAGTCCCCGGTGCGTAGACGTGAATCCAGCCTCGCGCAGCAGCGCGTTGAGCGGCGAGTCCATGACAGGCACTCCGTCGACGCGCTGAACCTCGACGCGGCCTGCCAACACCGCCATTCCGATCAGCGCACGCAGGTGCTCGGATGACACCTCGCCATTCGTGAGCAACGAGCGACCACCTCGCTCGAGGTACAGCCTGAGCTCACCGCCATCCAGCACGCAGTAGGCTCCGGCGGTCCGCCCCATCCGCCCGTCGGACCGCGGCCAGGCCAAAAGCGAACCGTAGGCATTGGCTGGATCGGTCGCCGCCAAGGACACCACCGATCCGCCGGGATCCCGTAGCGCGCGCAGCCTGTCCACCGCGCCGGGCAGGGCAAACTGAGAGCCGCCCAGCCCCTCGATGAAGTAACCGCGGCGGATGCGGCCGGACTCCTCCATCGCACGCAGCACTGGGTACAGGCCGGCAAACCCGCCGGGCCAGCCCTCGGCGACCACGGCTTCGCGCGTCAGCACGCCGTAGCGCTGGAGAAGAACGCCGGCTTCCGAATGAAGCCGCTCAGTCGGAGCTGCTCCGGACCCGACCAGGTCGGCCACCAGCGACCACCGTCCTGCGGCTCGCGGCTGCGTGAGCCTCGGCAGCCGTGGGCGGCCGGCCGGACGGCGTGCGAGCGGACCGAGAAGCCGGAGCGGCGCGAACGTGTCGTTGGTCACCTCGCCTGACCACACCAGGTCCCACAGGGCATCGAGGATCGCGTCTTCGTCGCCACCACCAGCCGCGTTGTAGAGGTCTCGGAAGAAGCTTGCGCCGCGCGAGTTGAGATGATCCCGGAGCCGGCGATGGACCTCGTCATCAGGTGCTTCGGTCGGTTCGGGAACCAGGCGCGGCGCGTCTCCTCGCAGGTAGAGCGCCACCTTGCCGTCGCTTGCACCGAGGGAGCCGCGCCCGACCCACACCACCTCTCCCATGGAGATGAGCTCGTCCAGCAAGCGAGGGCTGTATCCGCCAACGCGAGCCGCAATGACGTCGCGCTCAATCACGCTCGCCGGAAGCGAGGCGCCCTGCAGCTGGAACACAACTTCGAGCAACCTGTCGACTCCAGTCGCCTTCGCGCCGACCCCATGCCACGCGGGGAGGAAGCGCGCGAGCGCTTCCGGCGCAACCGACTCGACCTCATGCCGCAGGGCGGCCAGTGACCGCCGCCGCAATACCTTCAAAACCTCCGGGTGGCAGTACTCGCGCCCCTGCGTGGCTCGGCGGAACTCGCCCGCGAGGACTTCTCCGTGCGCGGCCAGACGGTTCAATGCGGCTTCGACCGCGGGAGTTGGAACCGCCCAGCGCAAAGCCGGGTCGGCGGTGACAAATGGCACGTGAGTGCGCGCCCAGCGCCGCAGCAGGGAGTCGAGCGGATCCGGGCCGGGGCTCAGGAAGATTTCGGGAAGGCCGACCGGAAGACTTGCTCCGAGTGCCTCGCGATAGCGGCCCGCATCCTCGGCGGCGATCCAG
>DATHDR010000118.1:0-2370 GCA_035318965.1 Verrucomicrobiia bacterium
GCAACTCGGGCGCGGTGCAGGGATATCGCTACAACGCCCGCGTGCTGGCGAAGCATCTCGCGGAGATGCACTTCCGCAAGAGCCCGCCTCGCCCCCGGATGCACGCAGACCAGCTGGTCGACTTCCTGCTGGCCGAGGCCAGCCGAGGCCCCGAGCTCTGGCATCAGCGCTCCTACCTGGCGCGCGTGGTGAACATGGATCCCAAGCATGGGATAACCGACGAAGGATTCCTGCCGCTGGCACACTTCGTCGATTCGAAGGGGCCTGACGCAGTCGCAATCACACTCGAGTCAAACGGCCGAGACGACCCATATCCCGCCGTCTACATCCGCCGCCATGACGCCGTCACCGAACCGCAGTTGATGCCTCCTCATCCGCTCCTCGACTTCGAGGGGGCCGACTACCACAAGCAGCTGTCCGCAGCATTGGGCGGACTGCTGTCTCCCTCGCTCACCAAAAGCTCGCGATGAACCTCCCTCGCGGCACGGTTACATTCCTCTTCACCGACATCGAGAACTCCACCCGCCTGATGCAGGAGATGGGCGACCGCTACCCGGCCGCGCAGACGGCCCACCACGAGATGCTCCGTGCGGCCTTTAAGAGCAACGAGGGTCACGAGCTGAGAACCGAGGGCGATTCGTTCTTCTGCGTTTTCGCGAGCGCCATCGACGCGTGCGCGGCGGCCGCCGCCGCTCAGCGATCCCTCGCCGGCTACGCGTGGGAAAACGGTCAGGCGCTCCGGGTGCGCATAGGCCTGCACACGGGCGAGGCGCCGTTGGTCGGAAACGAATACATCGGGCTTGACGTGCATCAGGCGGCGCGAATCGCGGGAGCGGCGCATGGCGGCCAGGTTGTGATCTCAGACACGACCCGAGGCCTGGTGGACGGAAAACTGAAGCCGGGATTGCAGATTCGCGACCTCGGAGCGCATCGCCTCAAGGATCTTGCCCTGCCGGAGCACCTGTATCAGCTCGTAATCGAGGGGCTGCAAGAGACGTTTCCGGCGCTTCGCACCCTCGACGCCACGCAGAACAACCTGCCGACCCAGATGACCAGCTTCGTCGGGCGCGCGGCCGAGGTCGCTGAGGGCAAGCGACTCCTTCAGAACACTCGGCTTCTGACGCTGACCGGGCCGGGCGGAATTGGCAAGACTCGCTTGAGCCTCCAGATCGCCGCCGAATCGGCCCAGCAATTTCCCGCTGGGGTTTACTTCGTTCCGCTTTCGGCAGTGCGCGACCCCGAGCTGGTCGCCTCGGCTGTCGCGCAGGTCCTGGGCATCCCAATCTCTGGTGCGCGCACGCCGATCGAGGGCGTCGTCGAGCATCTCCACGACAAGACCATCCTGCTGGTGCTCGACAACTTCGAGCAGCTTCTGCCGGATGGGGCCGGGGCTGCAAAGCAGCTGCTTCAGTCCGGCCCGGGGGTCAAGCTCCTGGTCAGCAGCCGTTCCGTCCTACACGTCTACGGCGAGCAGGAGTCCGCGGTCGAGCCGCTGGGCCTTCCCGACCAGAAGGCGCTCCCAGGTCTCGACGCGCTCAGGCAGTACGAGGCGGTCAAGCTCTTCATCGATCGGGCGGTGGCGGTCAAGCCTGACTTTGCGGTTACCAACGAAAATGCTCCCGCAATCGCCGGCATCTGCGAGCGCGTGGACGGTCTCCCCCTGGCCATCGAGCTGGCCGCCGCACGGATCAAGCTGTTTTCTCCCCAGGCGCTGTTGAGCCGTCTCGAAACCAGCCTGTCCGCGCTGGGCACTGGCGCGCGCGATTTGCCGGGGCGTCAGCAGACCCTGCGCGGGGCCATCGATTGGAGCTACGACATGCTCGATGCGAACCAAAAACGCCTCTTGAATCGGTTCTCCGTCTTTGCGCGTGGGGCCAACCTCGAGCAGGCGGAGCTGGTCTGCGGGCCCCCGGGCGAGGTCGGCGGCGACGTGCTCACCGGGCTGGACGACCTGGCGGATCACAGCCTGCTGCGCAGGCAACCCGACTTGGCGGAGCCGCGCTTGCTCATGCTCCAGACGATCCGCGAGTACGCAAGCGAACGCCTCGAACAGAGTGACGAGTCTCAAGAGATTCGGAACCGCCATGCCGATGCCTTTTGCTCGCTGTCCAACGCTGCCGCGTCCAACCTTTTCGGTGAGGACCAGAAGATGTGGCTCGATCGCCTCGAGCTCGACCATGACAACTTCCGCGCGGCGCTCGACTGGTGTGTGGCGCAGAAAGACGTGGAGCGTGCGAACGGATTGGCCGGCACCTTGTGGCGGTTCTGGCAGATGCGCGGCCACCTCCACGAGGGGAGGGCACGGCTGACGGCCATCCTGGCCATGCCAGAGAGCAAGCAATATCCAGATTCTCGTGCGCGCGCGCTCGA
>DATHDR010000119.1:0-9789 GCA_035318965.1 Verrucomicrobiia bacterium
CCCCATAGAGGGCACCAGCCTCACCGCCTCGGGCTTGCCCGGCGCCATCTCGGTCGTTGCGCTGGCCGAACGCGGAACCATGTTCACGACGCACGTGCACTACATGCATAAGCTGGTCGTCGGACGCAGGGCGCGCGGCGTGATCGACCTCGAGATGCCGGTCGATTGGAACCTGGGCCGGATCGCCAAGGCAGAGGGCCTCCCGGTGCAGGAGCTCACTGTGGTCGTGCTGGATCGCGACCGCAACAAGGAGGTCATCACGCAGATTCGCGAAGTCGGCGCCCGGATCAAGCTCATCACCGCCGGCGACGTCGCCGGCGCGCTCGAGGCGGCGCTGGAGACGAGGTTCGGCATCCACTGCATGATGGGCTCGGGTGGCGCGACCGAAGGCGTGCTTGCTGCGTGCGCGATCAAGACGATCGGCGGGGACATGCAGGCGAAGCTTCATTTACGCGACGAAAATGAGAGGGAGATCGCCATCAGGGAGGGGCACAAGCCGGACAAGGTGCTTTGCCTCGACGATCTGTGCTCAGGCTTCGACATATTCTTCGCCGCCACTGGCATCACATCAGGTGAGCTCTTGAAGGGCGTGCGCTACGAGGACGTGTACGCGTACACGCAGTCGATGGTCTTGCGTTCCGCCTCGGGGACGATGCGCATCGTCGACGCGTACCACCCAATCGAAAAGTTGCGGGCAAAGGGTCTGCTGCCAGAGCAGGTCGCAGTCCGCTGAGCGCTTCGGAGGCTGGGCAGTTCCTGGTTGCGGCCGCCAAGGTCTTGCAAGCCCGCCAGTGGGAATGGATCGGGACCGCCCGCATCCTCTCCCGCCAGCGGTCGTCGAGCGCAGCCATGGAGGAGGTGCTGGACGGTTTGCTGTCGAGCGCCGATCAGGCGATGGTGAATGCCTTCACCAGCGGGTTCAGGGTCGCCCAGACACAGGTTGCGATCAGCCAGGCCCTCCCTGACCCGACGGCGTCCGCGGCGGCCCTTGAATCAGCCCAGATCGTCGCCCTGGCGATCCTCGTGAGGGAGCAGATGGAGCCTTCGCAATTCGAAGCCGTGTACCGGCCCTTTGCGACTGTCCTGCCCGGTCCCGGGTATCAGGCACCGGCCCCGGTGGACCGCCAGATCGCGACATTCTTGCGGTTGCTTCCGACGCTCTCGGGCGTCGTCGAAGCAGAGGTCGCGGCGGTCGCCAAGGCCCTGAGCGAGCGGCCGAAGCCCGCCGCGCCGGGAGCGATGACCTCCGTCATCGGGGCCCTGGCCGGGCTCGACCCGTCTGCGAACTATGCCGCAGCGTGGAAGGACGTGATCGCCATCGCCAACCAGTCAGGGCGCACCCAATCGTTCAGGGTGATGCAGGACAGCGCCGAGCAGGCCGCGCCGCACGACGGCCTGGGCATCGTGGGATTTGCCGGCGTGGCCGCGGGCGGGATCTTCATGCGCGACGTGATCCCGATCGAGAAGGTGCTGCTCCTCTACGAGCCGTTCGCGGCCGCCTTCCCCTACGAAAGTCTCCAGTGACATCCGTCTCATACAAATGAAGTAGACGCGTCTCCGGGCTCCGAAAACCAAACCGCTTGACAATGTCGCCGGTCCGTCGCAAGTTGGACCTGTTCGTCAGTCCGGGACCACCGCAGTTCGCGCAAAGGTTGGCCTCCACAAGTAGGCAACGGCCGTAAAGCGGCGCAGAAACCAAACGCGTGTCACCCGGTGGTAACCGGTCGAGGCGGTGTCCGCTGCAGGCGCCGCCTCGTTTAATGCTCGGGCGACTTGCACTTCGAAGACAATCCCGGGCGTGACGAGCCGCTCTCCGCTCGAAAATCGCCGTTTTCGGTCTCTCCTTCTTGTGATTGCTGGAGTGCCAATCACGTTGCTATACCTGTGGCGCACCCTGGTCCAACCGGCGCTCACGGGCGCCCTGCCGCCCGACTTCAGCTCCAACTACATGGCCGCGGCGGCCAGGATCGCGTCGGGTCGCGACCCTTACGACCTGTGTGTGATCCAGGGGTGCGCGACCCAGGGGCAGACATTCACTCCGCTGCCGCTTGCGGGCGTGCAGTACGTCACGCCTTTGCCGGTTGCCTGGATGCTGCAGCCTCTCGTTGGCGCCGACCCGCGCATTCAGCTGGCGCTGGTCATCGCCGTGCTGCAGATCAGCCTCCTCGTCTTCATCTTGACGGCCCTCCGCGCCTCCGCGGTCGCGGACTGGCAGCTGGGTGCACTGCTGGTGCTGGTGACCATCTCGTTCGAGCCCGTTGCCGGCAATTTCGACGAAGGACAGGTGAACCTGGTCCTGCTCGGGCTGAGCGGAATCTGGCTCCTCGGTTGGGTGGCCGGGGACCGCTGGTGGGGCGGGGTCGCCCTGGGGGCCGCCGTGGCCATCAAGCTGCTGCAGGCCCCGCTGGGCCTCCTGCTGCTGTGGGGAAGGCGCTGGCGGATGGTGTTGGGCGCCATGGTCACAGGCTTGGCGCTGTGGCTCCTGGCGGTCCCCCAATACCTGCCCGAGTACCTCTTCAAGGTGGCGCCTGTCCTGGCCGCGGGCACCGGGCTGTTCGAGAACCACTCGCCTGGCGGAACGGTGGCGCGGCTCTTTGACCCGGGCACCTTCCTGGGGGCGGTCAGGGACACCGCACCCGCGGCTCGTGTGATCACCACGGCGATCGCGCTCGCGGCCCTCGGCGTCACCTTCTGGGTGCTGCGCCGGCCTCGGGCCGACCGTTCTGGAAGGGCGCTGGAGGCGGCCGCGGTGGTGGCCGTGGGGCCGCTCGTGGCGAGCTATTCGTGGGGCACGCACCTGGTACTCCTGCTGCTGCCGATGCTCGTCCTGGTCGCGTGGTCAATCCACCGGCGCGATTGGGTCGTCCTGGGCCTGGTCGCGACCGGCTGGCTTCTCATCGGTCCGGGTCACAAGTGGTTCCAGACGCTTTTGGTTTCGGGCTATCCCAACATGCTCGTGCTGCGCGGGATGGCCGAATTCGGCGTGGTTGGTGTCATGTGTGTCTGGGTCGCAAGCCTGGTGGCGATCCGCCGATCAGCGAACAGTCTTGATGCGGCTCACCAGGATCGTGCCTAGAAACAGAAAGACGACCGCACTCGAGAAGACCACCCGGTAACCCGAGTTTCCATGCGGGCCGTTCAAGGCGTCGATGAGCGGTCCGCCGAAGAACGGGATGATCGCCTGGGGCATCGTCAGGGCGATGTGGAAGAGGCCCATGTCCTTGGCTGACTGGCTTTTGTCAGGCAGCGTGTCGCAGGCAAGGGCCCAGTCGACGGCAAAGTAAAGCCCATAGCCAACCCCGTACGCAATGCCCAGCGCAAACACCAACGGAATGGCGGTCGGGTAGAAGGCAATGAAGACTATGGCGACAAATGCCTGAGCTCCGCCGGCCAGGTAGACGAAGACTTTGCGGCGGTGCAAGCGGTCGGAAAGTAGCCCGCCGAAGAACCCGAAGGGTAAGGCGGTAAGCACGACCACCAGGAGCCAGTTCGAGGTGAACGTATCCGGGCTCGTGGAAGGCGTAAGCACGACATCGCGGAAAAAGTTGTGCAGGTTGTACAGGACGGCCGTGATCCCGCTCGAGATCATGAGGCGGGTGAAGACGACCCAGGCAAAGTCGCCCTCGTGAAGCGGCCGCAGGAACTCGGCGATGGCGTCGCCTATGGAGCGCTTCGGGTGGGCTGCGATAGGTGCCAGGCCTTCGTTTCGAGCGGCCCAGATTGTCGGGAGCAGCGTGAGCACTATTGCGCCGATGAAGATCAGGTAGATCGCCCGGTTCGAGCCGAGCAAAGACGTGGCGCCCAGGCCACCGCCGATGCCGAGTTGGGTCATGGTCGCCAAGAAACCACTGGCTTTGCCGAACTGCTGGGCCGGCACGACGTCGGGGATGATCCCCGCGTATGCGGCCTGCGCAGCGTTGAAGAAGAACTGCACGATGACGTAGCCGACGACGATCTGCGGATAGTTGCCGGCCGTCATCAGCAGGATCAGCCCCGGAATCGTGAGGAGGGTGCCGGCGATCATGATCGGGCGACGCCGGCCGAAGCGAGTGTTCAAGCGATCGGACCACGCGCCCACGAGCGGCGGAACGGTCATCGCAAGGAATCCGCCGATTCCGATGGCGAAGCCGATGGCGCCGTTCTGAGAGCCTTTGGGTACCACCTGGTCGACCTGGCTCTGGACCAGAACCGTTGTGAGCGGTATCCACATGAAGTTGCCGCCGAACCAGAAAGCGCTGAGCGCCGTGTGCCGGAGGTTCCCAAAGCGCTCTTCGGTGGACCCCGCGGCGACGACCGCCGAACTCACGTGCGAAGGCTAAGTTAAGTAGGTTTCCCGTGGACACAGAAAAGCTGTAGGCTGTGGCGGCCCCCATGCCATCTGTCTTTTCGCGCGCCAAAGAGTTGTTGGTTGATGTGCCGCGACACGGCAAGCTTGCCTATTGCCTGTTGCGGGACGACCGCGTGCCCACCGCCCCCAAAGCGGTGCTCCTGGCCGCGCTCGGCGTGATCGTCAGCCCGCTCGACATACCGGCCTGGATCCCGGTGCTCGGCGAGTTCGACATGCTCGCGTTGGGCATCCTGGCCGTGGAGACCTTCATCGAGGCGTGCCCTGAGGACCTCCGCCAGGAACACCGGGCGGCGATCAAGGCGAACGAAAGCATTTTTGATCGAGACTGGCGTGACACGGCCGGCGCCGCGCGCTACGCGGCTCGGCGGATGGTCAACCGCGTCCGCTCACGCGTGCTGCGGAGAGACGACGAATATCAGACGGTATCGGAGGGCCTACGGAATTGAAGGTGATGCTGACCAAGGACGTCGAGAACGTCGGGCGGGCCGGCGACGTGAAGGAAGTTGCCGACGGGTACGGACGCAACTTCCTCCTGCGCCGCAAGCTGGCCGTGCCGGCGGGCAAGGGCGCCGAAGCCGAGGCAAAGCGGTTGAAGGATGCCGCGGTCAAGCGGGAGACGAAGGATCGCGTCGAGGCGCAGGCCCTTGCTGACGAGATCGACAACAAGACGGTCGTCGTCCGCCTGAAGGTCGGCGCTGAGGAAAAGGCGTTCGGCGCCATCACCAACCAGGACATCGCCGCCGCGCTGAAGGCTCAGCACCGAGTTGAGATCGACCGCCACAAGATCGACATGAAGGAGCCGATCAAGACGCTGGGCGAGCATGAGGTCTCGCTCAAGCTCCACCGCGACGTGGCTGCCCACGTCAACGTGATCGTCACGCAGGACCGCTAACCGGCCTTGGCGACCACGATCCCTCTCTCACCCGGGAGGGTGCCACCCAATGACCTTGACGCCGAGACGTCGGTGTTGGGGTCGATCCTGCTCGACCCGCTATCCGTCGCCAAGGTCCTGCAGTTCCTGCATCCCGAGGACTTTTACCGGGAGAACAACGGGCAGATCTACCGGGCGGCCCTCGACCTTTTTGCGGCGGGGGAGCCGATCGACAACGTCACCCTCGCGGCTCAGCTGCAGACGATGGGGCTGCTCGACAGGATCGGCGGCCGGGCCCACCTGGCTTCGATGCAGGGGGCGGTGCCGACCGCGGCGAACATCGAGTACTACGGCCGGATCGTCAAGGAAAAGGCTTACAAGCGCCGGCTGATCTCGGCGGGCTCGAACATCGCGGGCTTCGGTTACGACGACGGAGTCGATGCCGAGGAGGCGATCAACCAGGCGCAGTCATTGGTGTTCGGCGTCGCGGACGACCGCGATCAGCGCGAGCTGTCTCGGCTCTACGACCTGCTCGGCCCGGCGATGGAGCGGATCTCTCTGCAGATGGAAAGTGGGCAGGGGGTGGTCGGGATCCCGACGGGGTTCCATGACCTGGACCGGATGACGGGCGGGTTCAAGGACTCGGACCTGATCATCGTGGCGGGTAGACCCTCGATGGGGAAGTGCGCCCGAGCTAACACACTGATTGACGACCCAGATACAGGTGCACGCATCACTGTCGAGGATTGCATCCTGCGCCGCGTTCCGCATGTGTTGGGCTTCACCAGAGATGGCAGGGTGGCGCCACAAGACATTGGCGATTGGGTCGATAGCGGTATCAAACCGTGCTTCAAGGTGACAACTCGGACCGGACGCTCAGTTGAAGTCACTGGCCATCACCCATTCCTAACAGTGCATGGGTGGCAGCCTCTACACGACATAGTGGTGGGCGACAGAATCGCGGTGCCGCGAGCGGTGCCATGTTTTGGAACGGACCAGTCTCTCTCGCTTGACATAATCCGACTGCTCGGATACTTCATCGCAGAAGGTGCCATTTCGGTCGGCACACCCAGCATCACAAATGCAGATTCGGAAATCGTTGATGACTACGTCGCCTCGCTCAGGAACAACTTCGCGCAGATGCGTATTCGTCGCCGGGGAATTGCATATTTTGCTTCTGGTCAACAAGGACGCAAGAACAATCCAGTGCGCGAGTGGCTCAGGTCGCTCGACCTTTGGGGCAAGAAAGCCGAGCACAAACGATTTCCGGACTGCGTTTGGCGATGGGATAAACCCCGATTGGCAGAATTCGTCAAAGCCATCATGAGTTGCGACGGGACGATCTACTCGATGGGCGGCTACCCGCGTATTGAGTTTGCGGTGGCTTCCGAAGGCCTGGCGCAAGACATGCATCACGCGTTTGCAAGGTTTGGAATCATTGCGAAGCTATGGAAGAAGAAGGACCGATGCTGGCGCGTCGAGATCACCGAGCCGGCTTCAGTCGACCTCTACCAGCAGACGATTGGCTGGATTGGTGACAAGAGTCGTCGTTTCGCCGCAAATGGGAAATATCGTCGAAGCAATCAGGGTCTTCTACCCAAGGAGATTTGGCGCGACATCCGAGCGGCGGCCGAAATGCGCGGATTGACATTGAGCGCCGTCGCGACCCGCGCGGGAGAGCGAGGCGCGGGCCAGCGCGGCTTTAACCCGCACACTTCGCGCGGCATCACGCAGGGACGTCTCGCGAACTATGCCGATGTGCTTCGGGAACGTGGGTTGGCTCAGCTGGCGAGCAGCCAGATCTACTGGGATGAAATCACTTCAATTCAGCCCACCGGTGAGCACCAGGTCTATGACCTGAGTGTTCCGGAGACGCACAACTTCATCGCGCAAGACATCCTGGTCCACAACACATCGTTGGCTCTCAACATCAGCCTTCACGCAGCGCTGGAAGCCGACAAGTCGATCGCCATCTTCAGCCTCGAAATGTCCAAAGAGCAGCTGACCGAGCGCCTGTTGACGGAGCAGGCACAGATCGATGCACAGCGAATGCATCGAGGCCAGCTGACAGAGGCCGAGTTTGACCGCGTATCAAATGCTCTAGGCCCACTGGGCGAGGCAAAAATCTACATCGACGACACGCCGGTGATGGACGAGCTCAGCCTGCAGCTCAAAGCTCGCCAGGCCAAGATGCGCCACGACATCGACCTGATCCTCGTGGACTACCTGCAACTCATGCACGGACGTGCCCGAGGCGACGACAACCGCGTTCAAGAGGTCTCATCGATCTCGCGTGCTCTCAAGGGATTGGCCCGCGAGCTGCGCATACCGGTCATCGCCATATCGCAGCTAAGCCGTGCACCAGAACAGCGCCCGGACAAGCGACCCATCCTCAGTGACCTGAGAGAATCGGGCTCCATCGAGCAAGATTCGGACGTCGTCATGTTCCTTTTCAGGCCCGAGTACTACAAGTCCGACGAGAGGCCTGGTATCGCCGAGCTCATCGTCGCCAAGCACCGCAACGGCCCGACCGGCATGGTCGAGCTCAAGTTCCGCCGCGACCACACTCGCTTCTACAACCTGGAGACGCGCCGGCCCGAACCGGGCACCGAGTAAGCCCGTGGTCATCATCCTGGTCGGCGGCCAGTGGGGCGACGAAGGCAAAGGCAAGGTCATCGATTACCTCGCCGCGAAGGCGGACATGGTCATCCGCTCGCAGGGTGGCAACAACGCCGGCCACACCGTCATCACCGAGCACGGCGAGTTCAAGTTTCAGCTCATGCCGTCGGGCATCCTCTACCCCAAGTGCGTCTGCATCATCGGCAACGGGGTGGTCGTCGACCCCATCGTGCTGCTGCGCGAAATCTCCCAGCTGAGGGAGCGAGGCATCGAGCCCAAGAACCTCATCATCAGCGAACGCGCGCACATGGTCATGAACTACCACCCGCTCTTCGATCAGCTCGAAGAGGAGACCCGCGGAGACGATCGCCTGGGCACCACCTGGCGCGGCATCGGCCCCGCTTACGCGGACAAAGTCCGCCGCATCGGCTTCCGGATCGGCGACCTCCAGAAGGAAGCCTTCATGCGCAAGAAGCTGGCTTTCGTCGTGGGCCAGGTCAAGAACCCAATCCTCACCAAGCTCTACGAGAAAGAGGCACTCGACTGGGACAGCATGGCCGCCGAGTACATGGGCTATGCGAATCAGCTGGATCCCTACATCAAGGACACCTTCCCGCTCATCCAGGACGCGCTGGATCGCAAGGCCAACATCCTCCTCGAAGGCGCCCAGGCCACGATGCTCGACCTCGACTTCGGCACCTATCCCTACGTGACCAGCTCCAATCCCACCGCCGGCGGCGCGCTGACCGGCAGCGGCATCCCTCCGACCAAGGTCGACCTCACCATCGGCGTCTTCAAGGCCTACACCTCGCGCGTCGGCTACGGGCCATTCCCATCCGAGCTCCTGGACGACGTGGGGGATCAGATCCGCGAACGCGGTCACGAGTTCGGAACCGTGACCGGACGGCCGCGCCGGATCGGATGGTTCGACTCGGCGGTCGCGCGCTACTCCGCGCGCGTCAACGGCGTCGGCTGCGCCGCCCTGATGCGACTTGACATCCTCGACGACCAGCCTCTTCTGAAGATCTGCACCGGATACGACTTCAGAGGCAAGCGATTCGATCATCCCGTCGCGAACATCTCCCACTACAAGCACAGCAAGCCGATCTACGAGGAGATGCCAGGCTGGCAAACGGATATCGGCGGCGCCCGAGAATGGAATGAGCTTCCGCAGGGGTGCCGCGAGTACGTCGAGCGCATCGGTGAGCTGATCGGAGTCCAGATCGACCTCATCGGCACTGGCCCACGGCGCGACCAGTTCGTCACCCGCGGCCGCAAACTCTTCGACTGAGGAGTTGAAGGCCAAGCATCCCTACGCCGCCGCAGAGCTGTCCTGGGCTCAGGTGCACGCCTTCCGGCTCGAGCGCCACCATCTGGTGCAGCGTGCGCCAAAAAAAGATCTCGCCCGAGTCGTAGGCGAGATCGGTGGGGTGCAGGCACAGGTCATGTCCGCCGCCGAGCAGCAGGTCGGCGTCCGCGTCGATTGCGAAGTCGGCGACGTTCGGGATGCACTCTGGAAGCGCAAGACCCTTGTCAAGACATGGCTGATGCGAGGCACGCTCCATCTCGTCCCGGCTGAGGATCTGCCTCTTTTCACCGCGGCGATGCGAACCAGCTGGATACGGGTGAACAAGTCGTGGCTCAAGTTCGTCCAGCTCAGCGAGCTCGAGTTCCGGAGCCTCATCGAAGCTATAGGCGAGGCACTCGACGGCCAGGTTCTCACGCGCGAGGAGCTCATCGCGACGGTTGGGAAGGGACGGCCGGAGCGCATCCGCGACGTGATGAAGTCGGGTTGGGGTGGCATTCTCAAACCGGTCGCGCGCAGCGGCCTTCTCTGCTTCGGGCCCTCTCGAGGCCAGAGTGTCACCTTCGTCAGGCCCCAGCAGTGGCTGGGCGCCTGGCGCGAGCTCGATCCAGATCAGGCGCTCATCGAGGTCGGGCGTCGCTACTT
>DATHDR010000120.1:0-2544 GCA_035318965.1 Verrucomicrobiia bacterium
GGTTCGCGGCAGGCGCTCCTCGTGGGCGACATGCCGTTCATGTCGTACCACGTGTCAGTCGAGCAGGCGATCGCCAGCGCCGGCCGTTTCCTGCAAGAGGGCGGCATGCACGCCGTGAAGCTTGAGGGCGGGGGCCGGATCCTTGAGATTACGCGCCGGCCGACCGAGCTCGGCATTCCCGTGATGGGACACCTCGGCCTCACGCCGCAGTTCGTCCACCAGATGGGAGGCTTCAAGGTCCAGGGCAAGTCGCAGGCGCAGGCGGCACGGATCCTGGCCGACGCCAAGGAGCTGGAGCAGGCCGGGGCATTCAGCCTCGTTCTCGAAGGAGTCCCGGGCGAGCTGGGGACACGGGTCACCCAGGCGCTGCGCATCCCGACGATCGGCATCGGGGCCGGCGCGGGCACCGACGGCCAGGTCCTCGTCTTCCACGATGCGCTGGGCCTGACCACTGGCAAGGCGCCCAAGTTCGTCAAGCGATACGCCAATCTCGCCGACGAGATAGGAAGCGCCGCCCAGCGGTTCGCCCGAGAGGTCGCCAGCGGCGAATTCCCGGGACCTGAGCACGCTTACTCGGCGAACGGTGCCGCGCCGGCAGGAGAAAAGGAAGAGGTCAAGTACGGCGCCGGATAAGAAGGCCGCCGTATTCGAAGATCCCCAGGCGATGCTCGAGGCGTCGCGGCGCTGGCGCCGCGAGGGGCTGTCGATCGGCCTTGTGCCAACGATGGGCGCGCTTCACGCTGGACATCTCCGCCTCGTTGAAGGCGCGTGCCGGGAGAACGACCGCGTCGTGGTCAGCATCTTCGTCAACCCGATCCAGTTCGGGCCGGGCGAGGACTTCGACCACTACCCGCGAGACCCTCAGCGCGATGCGGAGCTGCTTGCGAAGGCGGGGGTCGATGGCATTTATGAGCCGACGGTCGCGGCGATGTATCCGCCTGGATCGAGCACCCTGATCCACGTGGCGGGGGTCTCGCAGCCGCTCGAGGGGCAGGCCCGTCCGGGGCACTTCGACGGGGTGGCCACGGTGGTGGCCAAGCTCTTCACCGCCGTCGAGCCGGACCGCGCCTACTTCGGACAGAAGGATGCACAGCAGGTCGCCGTCGTCAAGCGGATGGCGCGCGACCTTGACTTCCCGGTCGAGATTCGCGTGTCCCCGACGGTGCGCGAGCTGGACGGCCTGGCGCTCAGCTCGCGCAACGCATATCTGACCCCCGACGAGCGCAAGGCGGCCGCGAGCCTGAGCTCGGCCTTGCGGCTGGCGGCGGAGGCGTATGCACACGGGGAGGGAAAGCCGGACCGGCTCAGGCAGATCCTTAGGGAGCGGCTCGAAGCCGAGCCGCTGGCCCAGGTCGAGTACGCCGAGGTGGTCAATCCGGAGACTTTCTTCGCGCCCGGTTCGCTGGCGGTGCTCGCCGTCCGATTCGGCCGGACCCGTCTGATCGACAACCATGACCTCGCCAAGGTGTTCCCTGGATAACGCGCGGGTGTGCGTTACAATGGCAGTTCGTATTAGGCGGAGGCCGTTTTGACGACCAACACCACACCAATAACCTTTAGGGGGTACGTCCGTTGTCCAATGAGTCTGGTGCTGTCCTGACCGAAAAGAAGGAGGCGCTCGAAGAAGACTCAGCCTACGCGATGACCATGGAGGACTACCTCCACTACGAGGAGGAAGCCTTCAAAACCCCCAACCACGGGGACATCGTGGATGGGATCGTGGTGCGGGTCGACGCGGACGAGGTCCTCGTTGACATCGGAGCCAAGGCTGAAGGCGTCATCTCGAGCAAAGAGCTCGGCATGCGCGGCGACCTGGATTCGGTGGGGCTCGAGCCCGGCGACCAGATCAAGGTTTATGTCCTCCAGCCGGAGAACGATGAAGGCAACGTCGTCCTCAGCCTGCGCCGGGCACGGGCAGAGACGACGTGGCTCGTGGCGGCTGAGAAGCAGGTCGACGGCTCGGTCATGGACGCGGACGTTCGCGAGCAGAACAAAGGCGGGCTGATCGTCAACATCCTCGGCCTGAGGGGGTTTCTGCCCGCGAGCCAGGTGGCGCGCGCCTACGCAGGCACCCTGGAATCTCTGGTCGGCCAGCGGATCCCCGTCAAGTTCCTCGAGGTCAACCGCAAGCGCAACCGTCTGATCGTCAGCCAGAAGGCTGCCGAGGACGAGGATCGCGCACGCAAGCGCGAGGAGCTCTTCAGCCGGCTCCAGACCGGGACCACGGTCAAGGGAACGGTGTCGGGAATCACAAGCTATGGGGCGTTCGTCGACATCGGCGGCGCCGACGGGCTCATCCACATCTCAGAGCTCTCCTGGGACCGCGTGTCCAAGGTCACTGACGTGCTGCAGCTGGGAGAGGAGGTCACCGTCAAGGTGATCAAGCTCGATCCGGAGCAGACGCGTATCTCGCTTTCGCTTCGGCAGCTCCAGCAGGACCCATGGGAGAAGCTGGTTCAGTCAATGCCGATCGGCTCGATCGTCGAGGGCCAGGTCACGAAAACCAAGAAATATGGCGCCTTCCTCCAGATCATGGCCGGCATC
>DATHDR010000121.1:0-3267 GCA_035318965.1 Verrucomicrobiia bacterium
ACGAAGCACCTCTTCGACAACCGCTACGGCACGGGCCAGTCGACGATCGACGGCATCATCCGCGCGACCAACGTCCTGCTCGCCGGCAAGACCTTCGTCATCGCGGGGTATGGCTGGGTCGGCCGCGGTCTGGCTTCACGCGCAAAGGGCCACGGCGCCGACGTCGTGATCACCGAGGTCAACTCGGTCAAGGCCCTGGAAGCGGCGATGGACGGATTCAGGGTCATGAAGATGGACGAGGCGGCGATTGACGGCGACATCTTCGTCACGGTCACCGGCGACATCAACGTCCTGGACCGTAAGCACTTCGAGGCGATGAAGGACGGGGCGATCCTGGCCAATTCCGGACACTTCAACTCGGAGATCAACCTGAAGGCGCTCGACGAGATGGCGACCGGAGTGCGACAGGTCAGGCCGTCCGTGCAGGAGTACACGCTGGGCGATGGACGCCGGCTGCACGTCCTGGCCGAAGGCCGGCTCATCAACCTTGCGGCGGCCGAAGGTCACCCCGCCGCTGTGATGGACATGAGCTTCGCCAACCAGGCGCTTTGCGCCGAGTACGTCGTCAAGCACGCAAAGACGCTCGAGCGCAAGGTATACGACGTGCCGGCCGACATCGACGCCGAGGTCGCGCGGCTGAAGCTACGGGCGATGCGGATCGACATCGACACGCTGACCAAAGAACAAGAGCACTACTTGACCTCCTGGGAGGAGGGCACCTAACCGCTAGATGTTCGGGCCCGCTCGGCGCACCTGGGTGCTGGGCGGAGGTGGCGCGCGAGGCGCCGCTCAGGTCGGGGTCCTGCAAGCCCTGTTCGAGGCCGGCGTCGAGGCGCCGGTGGCGGTCGTGGGCACCAGCGTCGGGGCCCTGAACGGCAGTGCGATCGCCGCGTATCCATCGCTTGCCGGGACCATGATGCTGCGCGAGGTCTGGATGTCACGCCAGGCGGTGGACGTGTTCCGGGCGCACCCGCTCGGGGTCATCATCTCGGGCCTGAGGCGGGACCAGGTGAGCGCTTTTCCTCAGCAGAACATTCGGCGCCTGATCGAGCGGGCGCAGGCCCTGACCGGAATCACCACGTTCGAGCAGCTGAGGGTCCCGCTCTCGGTCGTGGCCACCGACCTCAACGCAGGCAAGCCCGCCGTCTTCCGCTCCGGGGACCTGACCCCGGCGCTCCTCGCGTCGACCGCGATCCCTGGCCTGTTTCCCTCCGTCAGGATCGGCAACCGGGAGCATCTCGATGGGGGAGTCGTCGACAACACCCCGCTCAACGTCGCCGTCGACGCCGGAGCGAAGGAGATCCTGGCCATCAGCCTCATGGGCGGGGGCGAATACGCCCACGTGCCGACCAGCCTGCCGGAGCTCATCGCACGCACCCTTCAACTTTCGCTGCATCACCAGATGCTTGGCTACTACGAGCGGCTCCGCGATCGTGCTCGGATCGTCGTCCTCTGTCCGGTCACGGTACCGACGGCGACGTGGGAGATGAAGCGTGAGCACCTCGAGGCTGTGATGGAGGGCTCGCGCGCCGCGACGGCAGTGCTCCTTTCGCAGCGGGGATCGAAACTTTTCCGACACTCGGGAATCCATTACCTGCAGGTATGAGAAGGAACCGGCTCGGTTCCTTCTCATCGGCAGTCGCCCCGCGACCACGACGCGGGGACCCCATAGGAACGGGCCTGCTCATCCTCCCGGGATGGGATTTACGAAATAGTCACTCCTGGCAACGCGCGGAGTCGGAGAAACAAAGTCGCGGCCGGGATAAACCCGGCCGCCCGGGCTACGCGGTAACTGCGCTAGGATTCCCGCGTCCCAGAGGTATGACCCTGGCGCTTGGGGGCGGCCCAAACGGAGGCTGTTCCTTGCCGGCGCGGGAGATTCAGTGGAGGACTGTTCGCAATGACGGCATCGACGCTGTTCACTTCCGAGTCGGTCACCGAAGGCCATCCGGACAAGCTCGCCGACCAGATATCTGACGCGATCCTCGATGCGATCCTCGCCAAGGACCCGCTGGCACGAGTCGCCTGTGAAGCGATCATCACCACGGGCCTTGTGATCGTGGTCGGTGAGATCACCACCGACTGTTACGTCGACATCCCGCGCATCATCCGGCAGACTGTGCGCGAGGTTGGCTACACGCGCGCCAAGTACGGTTTCGACGCCGAAACGTGCGGTGTGGTCACCAGCATCGACGAGCAGTCGCCTGACATCGCGCAGGGCGTGGACGTGGGCGGCGCCGGCGACTCCGGCATGGTGTTCGGCTATGCGTGCGACGAGACACCCGAGCTCATGCCGCTGCCGATCACGCTCGCTCACCGGCTGGCCCGGCGGCTGGCCGAGGTGCGGCGCAACAAGACCCTCAGCTACCTGCGGCCCGACGGCAAGGTGCAGGTAACGGTTCGGTATGGCGACGAAGGCAAGCCAGTCGCCGTGGACAACGTCGTGCTCTCCACACAGCACCACGAGGAGGTGACCACCGATCAGCTGCGGTCGGACATCTCGCAGCACGTAATCGACGCCGTCATCCCCACCGAGCTGCGAGCAGACGGTGTGCGCTCGTTCATCAACCCCACCGGCCGGTTCGTCGTCGGCGGCCCGGTGGCGGACGCAGGGCTCACCGGTCGCAAGATCATGGTCGACACGTACGGCGGTTATGCGCGCCACGGCGGCGGATGCTTCTCGGGCAAGGATCCGACAAAGGTGGATCGCGCCGGTGCGTACGGGGCTCGCCATGTGGCCAAGAACATCGTCGCGTCCGGCCTCGCGACGCGCTGCGAGGTGCAGATCTCGTACGCCATCGGCGTCGTCAAGCCGGTTGCGATCCGGATCGACACCTTCGGCACAGGCAAAGCGCCCGACACAGCGATCTCCGTGGCGGTGAGTAAGCTCTTCGACCTGAGCCCGCTCGGCATCATCAAGGAGCTCAACCTGAGGCGGCCGCTGTACCGCCAGACGGCGGCTTACGGCCACTTCGGACGCACGGACATCGACGTGCCGTGGGAGTCGACGAAAAGGGCCGCCGAGTTGGCGGAGGAGCTGTCGCTCCGGGCGTGAGCCAGAAGAAGTTCGCCGTCATCCCGGCTGGCGGCGCGGGTACCCGGCTCTGGCCTCGCTCCCGAAAGTTGAAGCCCAAGCATGCCCTGCCCCTCGCCGATCACGGGCGACCTCTGCTGCGCGACGCGTACGATCGTGTCCGCGCCCTGGTCGACGAGGTCTTCGTCGTCACCGAGCAGTTGCAGCGCGACGTGATCCGGTCCGTCCTACCG
>DATHDR010000122.1:0-2146 GCA_035318965.1 Verrucomicrobiia bacterium
GAGCCGGCTGGGCAGGCCGCGCCTCGAGGCGCTGTACGAGATGGGCCAGCGCACGGGCGTTGAGGAGCTCAACAACTTCATCCAGGCGGTCATCCAGTCAGAGCAGCTCGGCTCTGGCATCGTCCGCCTCTTGCGCGTTCAGTCCGACGAGATCAGGCAAAAGCGGCTGCTGACTGCTCAGGAGCGAGGTGCGAAGGCGTCCCTGAAGATGCTCCTTCCGATGATCGGGTGCATCTTCCCAACCTTGTGGATCATCCTGCTGGGCCCAGCCGCGCTCCTGGCCGTCAAAGCGTTCAGGGGGTAGCGCCGGTGGGCAAGCGGCGCCAACGCGGCCAATCCACAGTTGAATTCGGCGCCTCGGCCATCGTCCTCATCTTGCTTCTGCTCGGCCTGGTCGACTTCGGTCGCGCCTTTTACTTTGGGGTCGGCATGAGAGGTGCGACGCGCGAGGGTGCGCGCCAGGCGATCTGGTTCGATCCCAGCAGCACAATGGATTTTGGTTGCGGTCCGAGTCCGCACGGCTATCTCTGTGACACCGCGATCAAGAGCGCGGTCGATGCCATCCTGCTTAATTCAGGGCTCCCGGCTTCTCAGCTTCAAAACCCAGGCACGACCTGTCCGGACGTGGCCGACGGCAACGGCAGCCACAACCCTCCATACGCCGGGTCGGCCTACGCAACAACGAGCGTCAATCAACCCTTGCTCTACATCTGCTACGCGAACACGCCCGGACTGGACGTGGTCACGGCCCCGACCGACGCCAGCTTCAACGGCACGGACGTCAACGTGATCCTTGTCATGAATTTCGGTTTCACGACCGGGTTCATGCAAGGCGTGCTCGGCAGCTCCGTTCAAATGGTTGCTAACACTCACATGTCAGTCGGCGGGTACTGAGGTGGGCGCCGTCGTCTCCAGGCGCGACAGGCAGCGCTCCCAAGCGATGGTCGAATTTGCCATCGTTGCGCCGCTGCTGCTCGTCTTTCTGTTCGGGGTCGTTGATTTCGGTCGCGTCATCTACGTCTATGTGACGCTGAACCAGGCCGTGCACGAAGGTGCCCGGACCGCGATTCGCGACTCTGCACTGCTGCCCTCGAACGCCGACGTTGAGACGTCCATCAAGAATCATGCGGTTGACGTGACCCTCGCGAATCCGTGTCCAAACGGGCCCATCACAACCGCCGTCCCGCCGCCCAACGTCGGATGGGTCTACATCACCGAGCCAAACCCGCCCAGCACAGTCGAAACCCTGTCTCCCACTCTCCAGGACGCGCCGGGTGGCCAGGCGTGGGGATTCAGCACCGGGACATGCAGCGCCACGAACCCGGCACATGACCACGCCCCGCTACAGGTCACCATCCGCTACAACTTCGTGCCGTTCACGCCGCTGATCCGGCAGTGGACGGCGAACAGCATCATCATCACGGCCGCCGCCATCTACTCGACGGAATACTGAGATGACGAACCTTCGCTCGGCGCGCGGGCAGGCGATCGTGATCGTGGCGCTCATCCTGGTGGCGTTGTTCGGCTTTTTGGGCCTCGCCGTCGACGGGGGTCGGGCATACCTGGACCGGCGTGAGCTTCAAGCGTCCGTCGACGCCGCGGCGCTCGCCGCTGCATACAACTACATGAATACCATCGACTACAGCCAGGCCGAGCAGGCAGCGACCTCGCAGTACGCCGTCAACGAGCGCCTGTATGTGGCGCCAAGCTGCTCGGGTTACGGAACGACGTCAGTTAGCTGCAGCTTCGGCGACCCATCCGGCACCGTACTCACGATTGCCGTTGTCAACAAGGCGATTGCAGGCGTGAGCTTTGCGGTCACAGCGCGGCACTCGATCCCGGTGACGATCATGCAAGTTCTCGGCGTCGGTACGACCATGAGCATCGCTTCCACAGCAACAGCCGTGGCGCGCCTCAGGGGAACTACAGCTGCCAGCATCCAGACGCTCAGTCCAAACGGGTGTGGTGGGCTGGGCAGCTTTTCCTTCAGAATCACGGGCACGTCCAGCACTAGCATCGTGGGCAGCATCTGGGCCAACGGCACCATCACGGCGAATGGTTCGTCGACCGCAAGTGTGGACGGAGACGTGATCGACATCTGCCCCCCCATCCCACCCACGATTGGCAACTTCACAGTGACCGGGAC
>DATHDR010000123.1:0-5981 GCA_035318965.1 Verrucomicrobiia bacterium
GAGTAGATGTCGAACGTTCGCTCGCGGTTGCCGCCTTCGTTCTCGGTGACGGTCGGTACGTATCCCACTGCATGCAAGAGTACGAGATATATTCGGCGCGTTGGCCAGCGGGACCGTACTCGCCCCGGGGGACTTTTTCAGCGGGCTGCGCAAAGGGTTGAAGGCAAGGCTGCCCGCGCCGCTGCGCTCGTTCAGCAGCGCCCGCGGCCGCGGCCGTCTTATGAAGCTGCACTACGGCCGTCCCGAGTTCCATTACGAGGCGTGGCACCACACCGGCGTGGGCCGGCTCGAGATCGGTCTGCACTTCGAAGGCTCGGCTGCGGAAAACCAGGAGGCGTTCGATTACTTCCGCGGGCACATGCTCGAGGTCAAGGCGCAGCTGCCGCGCGCTGAGCTGGAACCGTGGGACCGCGGCTGGTCGCGCCTGTACGAGACTTTGCCGGCTCAGCTGCTCGACGAAGGAGTCCTCGACGAAGCCGCCGTCCGCTTGGCCGATTACATAGTCACCCTTCAGCCGCTGCTGGACAATCTGAAGAAGGATTAGCGCATGGATGCACTCGAAGCCCGCAACCTCTTCCCGCTGCTAGAGCACTACATCCACATGAACCACGCGGGCGTGTCCCCGATGTCGCAGCGCGCACGCGCCGCGATCGAGCAGGTCGTCGACGCTTCGATGAACCGCCCGTACCGAGACGGATGGGCGCAGGACGAAGCGAACCGCGTGCGCGAGCTGATCGCACAGCTCATCAACGCCTCCGCCGACTCGATCGCGCTCACGCGCAGCACGGCACACGGCATATCGCTGTTGGCCCAAGGCCTGGATTGGAAGGTGGGTGACAATGTCGTCGGTGCGGTGGGCGAATACCCCGCCAACGTATATCCATGGATGGCGCTCGCGACGCGTGGGGTCGAGTACCGGCAAGCAAAGCCGGTCGACGGCCGTATCACGCCTGAGGATGTTCTCTCGCTGGTGGACACCCGCACAAAGGTGGTGGCGCTGTCGCAGGTCGAGTTCTGGAATGGATTTCGAGTGGACGTGGAGACCATCGGCGCGGAGTGCCGCCGCCGCGACATCGTCTTTGCCGTCGACATCATGCAGAGCGTGGGCGCGCTGCGGGTGGACGTCGGGCGACTGCCCGTCGATTTCTGCGCCGCCGGCGCAGGCAAGTGGCTGATCGGGCCATCGGGGATCGGCTTTTTGTACTGCGCTCCTGCGCTGCTCGAACGTGTCCGGCCCGTGATCGTTGGCGCGAGGTCGGTGGCTGGAAACGATTACTTCACCTACGACCTCACGCTCGCCCCGGGGGCGCGTCGCTTCGAGGAATCGGTCGTGTCGGTGCTGACCACAGCGGCATTTGGCGCCGCCCTCGAGCTGTTGCTGGAAGTCGGACCGGACGTCATCGAGGAACGGGTGCTTGAACTTTCCGCGCGGCTTGCCGATGGGCTGGCCGCGTGTGGTTGCGAGATCGTTGAACCTTGGCCGCGCACGCGTGCCGAGTCCTCGGGAATCGTGTCGTTCAGAAGGCCCGGTACGAAGCCACAGTCGGTGCTGCGAGATCTCAGCGCTGCCCATGTGATCGCCCGGATTCATCAGGATTTCGTGCGGCTGTCGCCGCACTTCTACAACACCGAAGAGGAGGTAGATCGAGTGCTCGACGTGCTATCGCCTGAAAGAGTGGGCCGGCAATGAGGACGGTCGGCCTTACCGATGACGTCCAGGACTACCTGAATCGGCTTCTGCCGCCACGTGAGCCCGTGCTCGCGCGCATGGAGGAGGAGGCTCATCGGGAGGACATCCCGATCGTCGATCCTCATGAGGGAGCGCTGCTCCATCTACTGGTCAAGATCGCTCGAGCCAAACGGGTTCTCGAACTTGGTACTGCGACGGGCTATAGCGGCATCTGGCTGCTGCGCGGGACTGGCGATGGCGCCCTGACCACATTCGAAGTGAACCACGAGCGCGCTGAGCGGGCTCGCGTGAACTTTGCCGAGGCAGGCCTTGGCGGGCGCGCGCTGGTCTTGGAAGAGAATGCTGTCACCGGGCTCGAAAAGCTGGAGGCGCGATTCGATGTGTGCTTCATTGACCTGCTCAATGCTTTCCGCTCAGAGGAGGTGACCCTGCGTGCGGCCGAGCTCTGTCTTGAGCGGCTCGATCCAGGCGGTCTGCTCATGGCCGACAACGCGCTGCGCCGGGGCGAGGTGCTCAAGCCCAAGAACCAGCAGGCAAAAAACGTCGCGTTCTACAACGATTGGGTCGCAAAGCATCCCCGATTGGAGAGCGTGGTGATCCCGATCCGTGACGGCCTCTCCGTCGCCCGGGTGAAGGACTAAGAGCTCGCCTTAGCTTCGTCCCCTTCGATCCAATACGTTCCGTCCGCCGCGTGCTCTTTTTTCCAGATCGGCACCGACTCCTTGAGGCGGTCGATGCCCCACTTGCACGCGGCGATCGCTTCTGCGCGGTGCGGGCAAGACACTGACACGACGACCGACGCTTCGCCGATCTCCAGGCTGCCGGTCCGGTGAGCCATCGCCACGCGGGCCTCCGGCCACTGCTCGGCGATCTGGTCGCCGATCTTCCGCATCTGTGCCGTCGCCATCTCCGCGTAGGCCTCGTAGTCGAGGTGAGTCACCGAGCGGCCGCGCGAGTTGTCGCGCACCACCCCGGTGAAGGTGCAGATGGCGCCGGCGCCCTTGTGCGAGACCGCCGCCTCCAGGCGCCGCGCATCGAGCGGATCCGGCGTGAGCTCGAACAGCACGCCTGCGCCGTGAACCCCACCGCTGACAGGCGGGATGAAGGCCACTTCGTCCCCGTCTGACACGGTGGCGCTCCAGTCTGTGAATTCCTGATTGACCGCCGCGCGCACGCCGCCGCGCTCCGGCAGTCCTGGATGCATGCGCCGCACGCCGTCATACATGTCGCTGACAGTCCAGCCAAGCGGTATGTCCATCGTCTCGGAGTCTGTTCCGGCCAGTTCGCGCAGCCTCGCTAAATAGCGAAACCGCACGTTATTGACCAGAGTCATGCGCCCATGTTAGTCAGCGACGAAAACGTGGACCTCTTTGCCAGAGTCGAGAGCTCTCTCCACCGTGGTCCGCGTGCCCTTAGAGGTTCCGTCCCAGAAAGCGACCAGCACGTCGCACGCGTCCACCAGTCGCTGGTTGCGGGCGGCCGACCGGCCGGCGTCGGCCAGCTCGTCGAAGCTCGCAGGGATGACCTGGACGGCGATTCCTTTTGCTCGGGCAGCCTTCGTCGCGGCCGCGTCCACTCCGCTGGCGCTGCCGGTGATGATGGAAGCTCGCGGCGGCAACGCGTTCACGTAGTCGATGACCCGAGAGGGTTCGGAGAAACGCCGGCTGCCGACTATCGCCACCCGCATCGTCCGGTGAGCTTAGCCCGCCGCGGAAGCGCTCTTGCCGATCATGTGGATGTTCTCCTCGAACATCGCGCGCAGCTTCTTCGCCTGCATGTCATAAGCGTCGGGGTCAGCCCAGGTCGACCGCGGGTCGAGCACCTCGGACGGCACGTCAGGCACCTGATCCGGGATTTGCAGTCCGAAAATCGGGTCGGCGTGGGTCGCCACACCGTGCAGCCTGCCCTGCACCACCGCCCGCACGATCGCGCGGGTGTGAGCGATCGACATCCGCTGGCCGACTCCGTACGGCCCGCCGACCCAGCCGGTGTTGAGCATCCACACGTCCGCGTGGTGGCCGTTGACCCGCTCGAGCAGCATGTCCGCGTAGCGCTCGGGAGGAAGCACCAGGAACGGAGCGGCAAAGCACGTGCTGAAGATTGGCTCGGGCTCTGTGACGCCGCGCTCCGTCCCGGCCACCTTGGCGGTATATCCGGACAGGAAGTAGTGACGGATCTGGTCCTCGTCGAGACGCGCGACGGGCGGCAGAACGCCGTAGGCATCGGCCGACAGGAAGATCACGTTGTTCGGGTGCCTGCCGGTGCCCGAGAGGACCGCGTTTGGGATGAAGTCGACCGGATACGCAGCGCGCGTGTTCTCAGTCTTCTCGTCTGAGTCGTAGTCGGGGACGCGCGTGCGGGGGTCGTAGACGACGTTCTCCAGGATCGTGCCGAAGCTCTCGGTCGCAGCGTAGATCTCCGGCTCCGACTCCTTGCGGATATGGATCGTCTTCGCATAGCAGCCGCCTTCGAAGTTGAAGATGCCCGTGTCGCTCCAGCCGTGCTCGTCGTCGCCGATCAAGCGGCGCGATGGGTCCGCGGAGAGCGTGGTCTTGCCGGTCCCGCTCAGGCCGAAGAACAGCGCCACGTCCGAACCCCCGCTGCCGACGTTCGCGGAGCAGTGCATCGGGAAGACGCCCTTGGCCGGAAGGAGATAGTTCAGCGCGGTGAAGATCGACTTCTTGATCTCTCCGGCGTAGCCGGTGCCGCCGATGATCACGATTCCCCGACCCAGGTTGACCAGGATGAAGGTCTCGCTGCGAGTGCCGTCGCGCTTGGGGTCGGCTTTCACTGAAGGAAGGGCGATGACCGTGAAGTCGGGCTCAAAGCCCATCAGCTCGTCGGCGTTGGGCCTGATGAAGAGGTTGCGCGCGAAAAGGCTGTGCCAGGCCAGCTCGGTCACGACCCGCACGCGCAGGCGGTGGCGGGCGTCCGCGCAGGCGAAGACGTCCTGCGTGAAGACCTCGTGGGTCGCGCAGTACTCCTCCATCCGCTGAAGCAGGGCGTCAAAGCGCGCGGTCGAGATCGGCTGGTTTCCAGGATGCCACCAAACCGCGTCCTGGCTGGTGGGCTCTTTGACGAAGAACTTGTCCTTCGGCGACCGGCCGGTGTGCTTGCCGGTCTCGGCCGTGAGCGCGCCCGTTGAAACGATCACGGCCTCGTCACGCCGGATCGCATGCTCGTAAAGGGCCGCCGGGCTCAGGTTGCGGCGCTCGGGAGCCGGGTTCGGAAGCCCGCGCACCTCGGGGCGATTAGGCGCAGCTTTCATTTTTTGATCATAGGGAAGCGGTTACGGCCTCCGCCTAAGGCAAACGGACGGTTTTCAGGCGATTCGGGCGCGGCGGTTGCTCGCCCGCCGGCGCTGCTTGCCGCTCACGTAGTCGACCAGGATGTACTCGCCCAGCCGGTCCGGCGACACGAAGAAGGCCCGCCCCTTGTTGATGCGAGTCATCTGGTTGATGAACTCGGTCAGGTATGGTCCGCGCTCGAGCATGAACGTGTTGATGACGATCCGGTCGCGGGTGCACCGCTTGACCTCTTTCAGCGTTTGCTGGATGGTCTCGAAAGTCGGCGGGTATGAAAACTGAGCCTTGCCGTTTTCCGCGATATGGGCGGTGGGCTCACCGTCGGTGATCATGATGATCTGCCGGTTTCCGCGGTGCTTCGCGAGAAGTGAACGCGCCAGCTGAAATCCGTGCTGCATGTTGGTCCCGTACACGTAGTCGTTCAGCGCCAGCTGCGGAAGGGTCTGCGGCTTGAGCTCCACCGCATAGTTGGAGAACCCGACGACGTAAAGGGAGTCGCGCGGGTACTGGCTGCGGATCAGAGAGTCGAGCGCGATGGCAACCTTCTTCGCGGCGAGAAAACACCCGCGCAGAAACATCGAGCGGCTCATGTCGATCATCAACACCGTCGACGCCTGCGTCACGTGCTCCGTGCGGTGAACGACGAAGTCATCCGCGGCCATCTTGACTGGCACCTTCGGACCCTCACGAATGATTGAGTTGAAGAGGGTTTCCTTCATGTCGAGCAAGAACGGGTCGCCGTACTCGTAATCCTTGAGCTCGTCGGACGCGTCATTTCCGATCCCGCCTCGCCACAGCTGGTGCTGGCCCATGCGTGTCTTCTTGAGCTGGTCGAAGATGTCGCGCAGCGCCGATTGACCGATACGCCTCATGCCGCGCGGTGTGAGCTCCATGCGGCGCCCCTTCCGCTCGACGTAGCCGGCCTTCTCGAGCACCTCCGTCAGGTTCCGCAGCTGGTCGAGCGCTTGCCGCGCGTCGTTGCCTAG
>DATHDR010000124.1:0-8028 GCA_035318965.1 Verrucomicrobiia bacterium
TCGTTGTCGGGTTGCGGGCGCCAAGCACAGGGCCCGCGCGGATGGCTCTCATCGACACCAAGACCCTGACGACGACATACGTCTTGATGCCCGGGCACACCATCACAGGCCACCAGTGGCTCTCGGCCAACTCGCGCTACACCTATATCGCGGTTGAGAAGCCCGGTGCTCTGGTCGTGGTCGACAACCAGACGGCGAGCGTGGTTACTGAGTACCCGTACCGAACAGGCGGGACGCAGCCGCACGGCGTCTTCTACGAACCGTCCGTTTAGCCAACGAAAAAGTGGCGAGCGCTGCGTACCGATCGATATCTACGCAGCGCCGTCACCGACTCTGCTGGAGCTTCGGTAAAGACCACTCACCGGCGCGCTCGTTTCAGTCACACTCCCGGGGTGATCGCCAGGGCCGAGCAGGTGCTGCGAGACGTTTTCGGCCTGGACTCTTTCCGTCCAGGACAGGCAGATGTCGTGGCGGCAATGCTTGCCGGCCGGGACGTACTCTCGGTCGCGCCGACTGGCTCCGGAAAAAGCATCAGCTACTGGGTGCCTGCCGTCGTCGAGGGCGGGCTGACGATGGTCGTCTCGCCGCTCATCGCCTTGATGAAGGACCAGGTCGACCGCCTTACAGAGCGCGGTGTCCCGGCCACTTTCATCAACTCGTCGCTGGATCGCGCGGAAGACGCGGAAAGGCTCCGTCAGGCCTACGCCGGCGCCTATCGGCTTCTCTTCCTGGCACCCGAACGCCTGGGCCGCCCCGGGTTCATGAATCGATTGGCCGAGCTGCGCGTTCGCCGCATCGTCGTCGACGAAGCGCACTGCATCTCGACCTGGGGCCACGACTTCAGGCCTGATTACCGCCTGCTCTCAGCGGCTGTGGCCGCTTGCGGCAGGCCGCCGGTGGCGGCGTTCACCGCCACCGCAACCCCGCAGGTTCGCGCCGACATCGCGACCAGCCTGGATCTTCATGACCCGTTCGTATCGGTCACCGGCTTCAACCGGCCGACGCTAACGCTCTCGGTCATCCGCTGCCGGGGCGATCGGGCAAAGCGGGACCAGCTGCGCAGGCTGCTCGACGACCAATCGCAACGAGCTCTCGTTTATGTGGGCACCGTGGCGGCGGCCGAGGAGGTGGCGGAAGAGCTGCACGCCGCGTGCTACCACGGCCGGCAGGATGCCGGCGTGCGGCGCCGCGTGCAGGAGGATTTCACGGCGGGAAAGTCGCAGGTCGTCGTCGCGACCTCCGCATTTGGTATGGGAGTTGACATTCCCGACATCCGGCGCGTGATTCACTACCACCTGCCCGGCAGCCTGGAGGCGTATTACCAGGAAGCCGGACGCGCGGGGCGAGATGGCCGGCCGGCGGAGTGCACCCTCCTCTACAGCCCGGCCGACCGCGACCTTCAGGCCTACTTCATCGAGCAGTCAGGACTCGAAGACGGCTCTCCACTAAAAGACCATGGATATGCGCGGCTGGCCCAGATGATGGCTTATGCCGAGCAGCGCGAATGCCGCCACGCGCGGATAGCGGATTACTTCGGCGAGGAGGGAGTGGCGAGACGATGCGGCGCTTGCGACAACTGCCTTTCAGCCGCGCCGCCTGAAGAGCCTGTGCCGGCGGAAGCCGTGCGCGCCGGCATGGAGGCGATCGCCCGCTTCACCGGCCGCGTCGGACTTGCCAACGTGGCCGCCGTGCTCGGCGGCAGGCAGACGAAGTGGTCGAAGGCACAGGCCTGGGTGGAGCAGCTCCCCTTCCACGGATCCCTTCGGGGGTGGAAGGAGGACCGCATCAAGCTGCTCCTGGCCGAGCTCATCGCGGGCGGATTTGCCCGCCAGAGCGCGGGTGAATATCCCGTCGTCGAGCTCACGTCCGCCGGCCGGGACGCTCTCGGGCAGCAATCGGTCCCGGTGCTTTCGCTGCCCGCCGAGCCGAAGAGGGCCGGGCTCGCAGACGTCCCCGTGGAAATGCTGGACCGGCTGCGCCGCTGGCGTCTCGAGACGGCCCGCGCCAGCGGCGTTCCGGCGTTCGTGATCTTCCATGACTCGACACTGACGGCAATCGCGGCCGCACGCCCCTCGAGCCTGGCCGATCTGCTGCGGGTTTCAGGGGTGGGCGATTCGAAGCTGCGCAAGTACGGCGAGGAAGTGCTCGAGGTGCTGAGAGAGTCGTCGGCGTGAGCCGCGAGGCGGATGTTCCATCAGCCGACTTCAGAGACGTTCGTGCTCTCACGTTCGACGTTTTTGGCACCACCGTAGATTGGCGTGCAGGAGTAGCTGCCGAAGCTAGGCGCCTCGGCGCGCTGAATGCGGTGCAGGGCGACTGGGAGCGGCTGGCCGATGCCTGGCGCGCGCTGTACATCCCGTCCATGGACCGGGTCCGACGCGGCGAACTGCCGTGGACCAACTTCGATCGGCTTCACCGCCTTTCGCTGGATCAGGTCTTGCGTGAACTTCGGTTAGAAGGCTTCGATCTGGCCGCACGCGAAGAGCTGAGTCTCGCGTGGGAGCGCCTGCCACCCTGGTCCGACGCCACACGCGGACTTTCGCGTCTCGCGCGGCGCTTCACCGTGGCGACGTTGTCGAATGGCAATCGATCCCAGCAAGCAGCGCTGATCCGCTTCGCGGATCTACCCTTCCAGCGGCTGCTGTCCGCCGAGGACTTTCGCCACTACAAGCCTGACCCTGAGGTCTATCTGGGCGCGGCGTCTGAGCTTGGGTTGGCGCCATCGCAGGTGATGATGGTGGCGGCGCACAAGGGAGACCTGCGTGCCGCGCAGGGTGCCGGCATGCGGGCAGCATTCGTCGAGCGGCCCCTGGAGAAGGGACCAGCCGGAGGCGCAGATTTGTTACCCGATCCGGATGCGGATATTCAGGCCCGGGACTTCGTCGACTTAGCGGATCAGCTGGGCTGCCCTTAGGGCGCCAGCAGCAGCTTGCCCATCGTTTGGCGGGAGCTCAACATTGCCAGCGCCTGGCCCGCCTCCACAAGTTCGAAAGTCAGCCCGATCGGCGGTGCCACGCGCCCCGACCGCAGCAGGTCGAGGGCGGCCTTTGCCATCTTGGCAGCGCGATCAGGGTCGGAGCCACGCAGCATGCCAATCGAGAAGGGCAGGATCCCGATGTTGCGCCGGCGCAGCGCATCAAAGGAAGGAATCTGCGGCACCTGTCCGGCGGAAGCCCCGAAGAGCACGACCCGGCCCAGCGGCCGCACCGCGGACAGGGCCCGCTCGAATACCGTTCCGCCCACTCCGTCCGCCACTACGTCCACCGGCGGAATCGGATCTTCGTAGCCGAGTGCTTCATCGGCCCCCTGGCGCAGCGCGAAGTCCCGCTTCTCCGGCGTTGACGCCATGCCGATTACGCGACCCGCGCCCAACGCCTTGGCGACCTGCACGCAGGTCGACCCGAGTCCGCCGGCCGCAGCCGTCACCAACACCGTCTCGCCGCTGCGCAGCCTGGCCATCTCGGCCAAGCCGCAATGCGCCGTCGACGTGACCAGCAGCCAGCCGCCGGCCAGGGTCAGATCGAGCCCCGAAGCGTCGAAGACGAAGCTCCTGTCAGCGGCCACCTTCTCGGCGAAGCCGCCACTTCTAACCAGAGCTACGACTGACCGCCCGCTCCCGGCTTCGGTGCCCGAGACCTCCAGGCCCGGGATGAAAGGGGGAGGGGGCGCCGCAGCATAACGTCCGCTTATGGAAAGGAGATCGGCAAAGTTGATCCCGGCGCGAACGACCTCGATCACGATCTGATCTGAGCCTGGCTGCGGATCCCCGACGTCGGTGAGCTCGAGGACCTCCGGCCCGCCGATGCGCGCCGCGACGATCGCCTTCATGCCGCGCAATCTTCCCTGATTCACAAGGTGGGAAAAAGTGCTAAAAATTTAGCAAGCTGACGGGGATTCGTTTACTGGGGGGTGAACGTATGTCTGATGTGGTTGGCGGCCAACAACTGCAACGCGGCCAGTCGATGACTCCGCAGGAGCATCGAAAACAGATGATGCGGGCCGTCGTGGCCAGCACGGTAGGCACCTCGATCGAGTGGTACGACTATTTCCTCTACGGGACGATGGCGGCCCTTGTCTTTCCGAAGCTTTTCTTCCCGAAGGCAGATCCACTCACCGGCACGCTCGACTCGTTCGGCATCTTCTTCATCGGCTTCGCAGCGCGCCCGGTCGGCGCCTGGTTGTTCGGCACCTACGGCGATCGCATCGGCCGAAAGGCAGTCCTGATTGTCACATTGCTGCTGATGGGGATCGCGACGTTTCTCATCGGCCTCATGCCGACCACTTCCCAGATAGGCATTGCCGCAGCCGTGATCCTGATCGTCCTGCGCACGTGCCAGGGGCTGGGCGTCGGCGGGGAGTGGGGCGGTTCAGTCCTGATGTCGATGGAATGGGGCAGCGCCAAGCGGAAGGGCTTTCTGGCGAGCTGGCCTCAATTCGGCGTGCCTGCCGGGTTATTGACCTCGACCCTCGTGGTGGCGGCGACCAGCGCTGCGACCGGCTCCGACTTCCTGGTCTGGGGCTGGAGGGTCCCTTTCCTGCTCAGCATCGTGCTGGTCGGAATCGGCCTCTATATCCGTCTGGGCATCATGGAAACGCCCGTCTTCCGTGAGATCGTGGACAAAAAGCGCGTCGAGGCACGGCCAATGACCGAGGTGGTCAAGCGCAACTGGCGAGAGATCATCCTCAGCGCGTTGATTCGATTGCCAGAGCAAGCGCCTTTCTACCTTTTCACTGTTTTCGTGTACACCTACGGCACTACCGCCCTCAAATTCCAGCGTGGCTTTCTGGTCAACGCGGTAAGCGTCGCAGCGCTCATCTCGTTCGTCACCATCCCGCTGGCGGGCCATCTCTCCGACCGGATCGGACGCACGCGGATGTACATGATCGGCATCGGCGTGATGGCCGTCTGGGGCTTCGTCTACTTCGGCCTGTACAGCACCGCGATACCGGTACTGGTCTTCATCACAATCGCGCTGTCACTGATCCCGCACGATCTGCAGTACGGTCCCCAGGCAGCGTTGATCGCGGAAAGCTTCACCGGCAGGCTTCGCTACAGCGGTGCATCGTTGGGTTATCAGCTCGCATCGGTGATCGCCGGAGGCCCAGCGCCATTGATCGCGACCTATCTTTACGCGCACACAAAGAACCCCTACGTCATCAGCCTCTACATCCTTGGCTGCTGCGTGCTTGGCTTCGCGGCCGCCGCGATGCTGAAGGACCACTCCAAGTACGACCACGCGCGCGAGTACGAGGAGCAAGAGGCGCCGGCACAGCCCGTTGCGCGCCGCGAGATGGGCTGATCGGTCAGCAGCAGACCGGGCAACAAGGGAAAGAGGCGGGACCACCTGGTCCCGCCTCTTCCTTAGCTTCAGCTCAAGCCATCCCGCGGCGATTCTGCATCGCGAAAAGGCTACCCACGGTGAGCACGGCCAGGATCGCGATGATCCAGGCGGCCCAGGCGAGGCCTGTCACCGCGGTGAAGCCGAGCGCCCACGGGCTCACGAACAGAATCACAGCCAGCACGGCCGGGATGAGCTCGAGTCCGCCCGCGTCCTTCATGGCTGCGTTCAGCACCCCGGCGAGCGCGATCAGCGCGCCCAGCACGTACGCGGTGGAAGCGGCGACGGAATTTGCCGTTTCACCAAATATGAACGGAGTCACGAACAGGACGACTCCCAGGCCGACGACGACCCAATCTTGCCAACGCCTCCATGCGGTCATGGCAGCAACCTCCTGGGCACGACCTCGGATCTTTGGAATGCGGTGGGCGCGCCCTGCGGGGGCCCGCAATCCAGGCCTCAGCACGGAGGTGAGGAACAAATCGTTGGAGACTTCTCGGTGCCTCATCCTTTGTTCGCTCATGTCATAACCTCCTGCGAAAACCGTCAAGAACTACATGCGTGCGCATGTAAATATTCCCTGTGAGCTCGAGGCCGCGGGCGGCTCGTTGACGGAGTAATCCCCGCGGCGTAGGGTTGCGTGGGGGAATGGCTGCTTCACAGGGCCCTGCGTCGAATCGAACCCCACCACCACCTGGGGCACCCAAGAGCCCAGCTCCGCCAGCGCCGAACCCACTGCGTTCGCGACGGTTCTGGATCACGCTTCTGGTCCTGCTCGCGGCCAACCTCCTCATCACGAACGTGCTGCTCGCGCCGGCACAGCCAACCACGATCACGCTGCCCTACAACGTTTTCAAGCAACAGGTCGCCGCGGACAACGTGTTGACGGTGACAACCACCGGGGACGCCATAACCGGCGTGACAAAGACCGCGGTCCAGGAGCCCGGCGGGACAACAAAAGCCACCCACTTCACCACGCAGCGCCCATCGTTCGCCGATGACAGCCTGGAGCCTCTCCTCGAACAGCACGGCGTCACCATCAACGCCAAGCCGGAGAACCCACCCCTTCCGTTCTGGGAGCAGCTCCTCCTCAGCTTCGGACCGACCCTGTTGATCGTGTTGGGTCTGCTTTACCTGTTGCGACGGTCGGCTGCCGCCGGCGCAGGCGGCCTGCTCGGGTCGTTCGGCCAGAGCAGGGCTCGTGTCTACGACGCGGAACGGCCCGCGACAACGTTCGCCGATGTGGCCGGAATCGACGAGGTCAAGCAGGAGCTTGAGGAGCTCGTCGACTTTCTGAAGGAACCGCAGAAGTACGAGAAGCTGGGTGGGAGGGTTCCAAAGGGCGTCGTGCTCATAGGTGCTCCTGGGACAGGCAAGACGCTCCTGGCTCGCGCGGTCGCCGGCGAGGCCAAGGTGCCGTTCTTCAGCCAGTCGGCGTCAGAGTTCGTCGAAGCCATCGTCGGCGTGGGCGCTGCGCGGGTGCGGGACCTTTTCGAGAAGGCGCGCAAGGCTGCGCCGGCGATCATCTTCATCGACGAGCTGGACGCTGTCGGCCGCAGCCGCAGCTCGGGCATCCGGTTGGGCAGCAACGACGAGCAGGAGCAGACGCTCAACCAGATCCTCACCGAGATGGACGGCTTCGAGCCAGGCATCGGCGTGATCGTCCTCTCGGCCACGAACCGAGCTGAAATCCTCGATCCAGCCCTGACAAGGCCAGGTCGATTCGACCGTCGCGTGACATTGCAGCCGCCCGACCGCCGCGGTCGGGCCGCGATCCTCAAGCTCCACACCGCCAAGGTTCCGCTCGGCCCGGACGTCGATCTCGACGACATTGCAGGCCGCACGCCAGGCCTGGTTGGTGCCGACCTGCGCAACCTGGTCAACGAGGCGGCCCTGGGCGCGGCGAGAAAGAACGAGGCCGTAGTGACATCGGCAGACTTCTATGAAGCAATCGACCGGATCCTCCTTGGCACCGAGCGGCACTTGATGCTTTCGCAAGCAGACCGTGAACGAATCGCATATCACGAGTCCGGGCACGCGCTCCTCGGACTGCTTGTACCTGGAGCCGATCCGGTTCGGAAGGTGACGATCATCCCGCATGGAAGTGCGCTCGGCGTCACGATTCAGAGTCCGATCGATGATCGTTTCAACTATGGAGAGGACTACGTCCGCGCTCGCATCATCGGAGCTCTGGGTGGCCGAGCTGCCGAACAGCTGATCTACGGAGTGGTGTCTACCGGAGCAGCAAACGACCTGCAGCAAGTAACGTTGATAGCTCGCGAGATGGTGGTTCGATGGGGGATGAGCAGCAAGATCGGCCCGCTCGCCTTTGCGGAGGACGGCCAGACTAACGCGCTGTCGATGGTGCGTCCGTACAGCGAGGCAACCGCCCGCGAGGTCGACCTCGAGATCAAACGGATCGCTGATGAGTGCCTGGCCGAAGCGATCAGACTCCTGACGGAGAACAGCACCAGGCTCGAATCGCTCGCGCGAGCCCTTTTGGCAGAGGACTCTTTAGGCGAGGACCAGATTCTTTCAGTCACCGGCTTGAAGCGCGTGCAAGTCGCCGGCGATGAGGCCGGCGCGCGGTCGGGCATCGGCACCGTCGGTTGATTGTTCGACCACAACGAGTGTGGTCAGGAGGTTTTCCTAAATGGTCAATTCAAAAGCTGTCACGACCGCCGACGAG
>DATHDR010000125.1:0-5144 GCA_035318965.1 Verrucomicrobiia bacterium
GGCCACGATGACCACTGCTTGCGCCGGCGGCCCTTCGCCGGGGTGCACTACAGCCACGGCCGCCGTCGCCACAGATAACACGAAGCTGACGACGGACCAAGGGACTCTCGCGCACGACCAGGCGATTCTGGATGCTTCAAAGCTCGCGTTAGCTGCAGCGACCGCGAAAGCGCAGCAGAGCAATGATCAGGCCGCGGCGTCGCTTGCCTCGATGCAGCAGCAGTACTCGGCGGCGCGGAGCTCGCTGGCCTCTCTCCAGACCAGCGCCACCCCTCAGACGATCCAGATGGATAACGCGCAGATCCAGATCGACCAGATCAACGTCGACAGCCTCCAGCACCAGGTCGACAACTCAACTCTGACCGCCCCCATCCCAGGCATCGTGTCCCAGGTGAACGTCAAGCCGGGACAGGCGACCTCCAGCGGAGGAGCCGCCGCAACCAGCGCGTTCGTGATCTTCACGCCAGGTTCCTACCAGCTGACCGGCACCGTAAGCGACTCGCAGGTGAACCTGATCGCGGTCGGGCAGACCGTCGAGGTGACCCCGGCGGGATCCACGCAGGCCGTGCAGGGCAAGATCACCTCCATCGCGCCGGCCGCCGTCGTTTCCTCCGGCGTCGCAACGTTCGGGGTGACCGCGCAGCTGACCGACACGAGCAACTCGATCCGGCCGGGCGTCTCAGCGTCGGCCACCATAGTGATCAACCAGGTCGTGCACGTACTTACGGTGCCCACAAGTGCCGTGCACACCACCGGCGCAGGCAGCACGGTCCAGGTGCTCGAGAACGGGGTGCCGAGGATCGTCTCTGTTCAGACCGGCGCCTCGGATCCGACCCGGATCCAGATCACGTCCGGCCTGCAGCTCAACCAGGTCGTCGTGATCGCCGTCGTCACCAGCTCCGTGCCTAGTACCAACGGGACCAGCGTGCTCGGCGGCGGAGGCGGTGCTCGCGGAGGTGGTGGAGGTGGCGCGGTCCGCGGAGGCGGTGGTGGCTAGCAGCCTGGCGCCTCCAGAGCTGATCCGCCTGGAATCGATCACCAAGGTCTACGGCTCCGGCGACGCATCCGTGGCAGCGCTGCGCAGCTTCTCCCTCACGGTCGCCTCCGGCGAATCGGTCGCCGTGATGGGCCCGTCCGGCTCGGGCAAGTCGACGCTCATGAACATCCTCGGCTGCCTGGACATCCCTTCCTCAGGTCGCTACTGGTTCGCCGGCCAGGACGTCAGCCGGTTGAGCGAAACCGAGCTGGCCCGCATTCGAAATCGCAGGATCGGCTTCGTCTTTCAGCAGTTCCAGCTCCTGCCCAAGCTGTCGGCGTGGCGAAACGTCGAGCTTCCGCTCCTTTACAGGAACGTGCGCGACCGGCGGGCGCTTGCGCTCCAGGCGCTCGAGCAAGTCGGTCTCAGCGACCGGATCGACCACCGGCCAAGCCAGCTGTCGGGAGGGCAGCAGCAGAGGGTCGCCATCGCCCGGGCTCTGGTCACCGACCCCGATCTCATCCTGGCTGACGAACCGACGGGCAACCTCGACACGGTCTCCAGCCGGGACGTGCTGGCGGTGCTGGGCGAGCTCAACGAGCAGGGCCGCACCATCATCGTCATCACGCACGATCCGGAGGTGGCGCCCGTCGCGAGACGTACGGTGCACATGCGCGACGGCCAGCTGATCGATGAGGTCGCTGCATGAGCCTTGCTCACACCATCGAGACCGGCCTGCGCAGCCTGCTCGGACACCGACTGCGGTCGGTGCTGACTACGCTGGGAATCCTGTTCGGGGTGGCCGCTGTCATCGCCACGGTCGGCATCGGCCAGGCGTCATCGGACAGCGTCACCGCGCGCATCACCTCGTTGGGCACCAACCTGCTGACGATCTCCTCCGGAAGCACCGTGTCGGCCGGCGTCTTCGGTGGCGCAGGCAGCGCGAACACGTTGACGATGGCCGACGTCAGCGGGCTTCAGGACCGGCAGAGCGCTCCCGACATCGAGGCGGTCGCTCCGGTCACGCAGGGACGGGCGTCTCTGGTCAGCTCAGCGGGCAACTGGAGCACCACGATTTCCGGCAGCACCTCTGGCTGGCTGATCACCAACTCGCGAACTGTAGGCGCCGGCTCGTTCATCAGCACCAACGATGTGTCGACCCGAGCGCAGGTCATCGTGCTCGGCTCGACCACAGCGTCGAACCTAGGCGTGGCCGTTGGTGACCTCGTGCTCGTCCGGCAGATCCCCTTCGAGGTGATCGGAGTTCTGGCGCCGGCGGGCAGCCAGGGTTTTGGCAACCAGGACGACCTGGCTGTGGTTCCCATCACCACAGCGCAGGACGAGCTGTTTGGCGGCGGCGGAAGCGTGCAGAGGATCCTGCTCAGCGCGACCAGCCCGAGCACCATTGGGTCGGCCTACCTGGAGGCGGACCAGATACTGCTTCAGACGCACCACGTCACCGACCCGTCCCTTGCCGACTTCACGATCACCTCGCAGACGCAGGTGCTGAGCACGGCGCAAGCGGTGACGCAGACGCTGACGATCCTGCTCGCGAGCGTGGCGGCGATCTCGCTCCTGGTCGGAGGGATCGGCGTGATGAACATCATGCTGGTCTCCGTCACCGAGCGGACAAGCGAGATCGGGCTGCGAAAGGCGCTGGGCGCGACTCCCGGCGACCTCTTCCGTCAGTTCGTCATCGAAGCCGGGACGCTGACAGCGCTGGGTGGATTGCTCGGCGTGGCCACCGGTTTGGCGGTGGGTTACATCGTTCCCCGGGCCGCGAACATCGCCGTGACGATCACACCGCTGCCGGTCGTCATCGCGGTCGGCGTCGCCGTGGCGGTTGGGCTGATCTTCGGGGTTTATCCCGCCTTGCGCGCCGCCCGGCTCGCGCCGATCGAAGCGCTGAGGGCTCAGTGAGAGGGAGGCGGGTCTTGATGAATCGAAGGTTTTTCGTCGTGTTGGCCGCGGCAGCGGGACTTTCTGTTGCCGCGTGCGGCAGCGGCGCAAGCGCCGGCTCCTCCTCGTCGCCAAGCCCTGGTCGCGGCGGCCAGGCCCGCAATGGAGCAGCCGGCCAATTGGTCCAGATCAACGGACAGACTTTGATCCTGACCGCGGCGACCGGTGACGTGACTGTCACATACAGCGACAGCACTGCCTTCACCAGGACGTCTGCGGCGGTGCTGGCGGACATCGTCCCCGGCCAGTGCCTGGTCGCCAACGGGCAGAAGGATTCCGCCGCAACCTTGACCGCCACGACCGTCCGCCTCTCCCCGAAAACCTCTTCTGGGTGCGGTGCGGGCGGCCAGTTCGGGCCCAACGCGTCTCCTGTTCCTGGCGTTTCGCCCAGGCCCACCCCTTCGGGTCAGCCCGCGGGGGCTTTCGTCGCCGGCGAGGTGACGGCGGCGGCGGGCACGTCGATCACCGTGCTGACCACCGCCTCAGGTAGCGAAGTGATCAACGTCCCAACCACTGCGATGGTGACGCGGATGTCTACCGCCTCCGCGACCGACCTGCGAACTGGCGAGTGCCTGCGCGCCAACGGCGCGCGCGACTCGGCCGGCGCAGTCCAGGCGACGTCGATCGCGATCACGCCGGCCGGGCCGTCGGGCACCTGCGCGACAGGTACCGGTGGCGGGCGCGGACCCGGTCGCGTCGGTGCAAGCCCGGGAGCATCCGCACCAATCGACTGAACCCCGCGTAATGCATCACCCGCGCGCGTTTTTTTGAACGGGTGCCGTGTACGCTTGGGGAGTAATCGCCGGTCCTTGAAGGGAGGACGGCGGAACCCTCAAAAGCATTCGGGATTTGAGGAAGCGGACATGCAGGGTGGTGGGTTCCGGTCGAGCTTCGTCTGGATAAGCCTTCTCGGTGCCATCGAGGCTATGGACATCTTGACGACCGACGTCGGCCGGGCTTACGGCGCCGTCGAATCGATGCCGATCAGCGCAGCGGTCATGAGCCAGGGAGGCATGGCGCTCTTCATCGTCGTCAAACTCGCCCTGGTGGCCGCGGGCGCGATCGCCGTCCTGCTGGCGGCCATCTGGGTGAGGAATGGCCGTCCCGGTGCGGGATGGGTTTACTTCTTCACGCTGTCGTCTATTCGCGTGACCTCGGTCGCCCTTGCGATCGTGAGTCTGCACAACGCGGTGCTCTTGCAATCACTGACTGGGACGGTATAGAGCTCGGGCTCGAAACCCGAGCTCAGGCCGAAGTCGAGGCAGTCTCCGCGGATTTGGGATGCCTCGAGCCAGGAGCCTGGGCCGCCTGCAAAGGCAGGTGCAGCGTGAAGGTGCTGCCTCGCCCTGGCGCCGACTCGACGGTGATCTCTCCCCCATGCAGTCGAGCGAGCTGACGGCCCAGGTACAGGCCCAGACCGGTTCCCGGCAGATGATTCGTGTGCGGCGTTGAGACCCGGCCGAACCGCGTGAACAGAATCGGCAGATCTTCTTTCGCGATCCCAACTCCGCTGTCCTTGACGGCCACGCGCGCGATGCCGGCGCGAGCGGTGAGCTCGCAGTCGATGGTGCCACCCGAAGGTGAGTATTTGATTGCGTTGCTGATCAGGTTGGACACGATGGTTCTGACCCGCTCAGCGTCAACTCGCACCTGAACAGGCCGTTCGGGAATCCTTAGTGAGATCTCGTGCCTGTCGTCGACGAGGGGCCGAGCCGCTTCGACCGCCTCACTCACGACGTCGCGGAGGTCGATCTCGGCCGGTCGCAGCATCAACGCGCCATCTTCGAGGCGGGCGGCCTCGATCATCTGCTCGATCAGGGCGTTCATCTCCATGACCTTGGCCGAGATCACAGGCACGGCCTTGCGCCCGCGTTCGTTGAGGTCGCCCAGGAGTCCGCCCTCGAGCATCGACACGTAGCCACGGACCACAGTCATCGGCCCGCGGAGCTCGTGCGACGCCAGGTTGAGGAACTGCGTCTTGTTCTTTTCGATCGCTGCCATGCGCTCGGTCACTTTCGCCCGCTCCAGGCCCGCAGTGACCGCGCTCGCGTAGCCCTGCAGCTGGTTCACCTCGTCGCTTCCAAACAGCGGTGTGAACGTTCCCGCGGTGACGCCTAGAAAACCGGTGCCCTCCGTCAGGGGCAGCGACACCACGATGGCTGCACCGCGCCCGGGCCGGGTTTGCTCGAGACCGCCGTCGCGCTGCGTT
>DATHDR010000126.1:0-3894 GCA_035318965.1 Verrucomicrobiia bacterium
GCGGCACGCGCGATGGCGTGGTGGCTGAGCCCTTGACATGACGCCTGATCAGTTCTTCTGGGCGCTCGCCCGAGTCGCAGGTCTCAGCTCTTACGTGGCCCTGGCCGTCGCTCTCGTCACGGGCATCGCGCTTCGCTCGGCAGTTCTGGAGCGGCTCGGATCCAACCGTGCGCTACGCGCCCTGCACGAATACGCGACGGTGCTGTGGATTCCATTGGCCGGCCTGCATCTGGTGTCACTGCTTCTGGATTCAACCGCTCGCATCGGCCTCATCGACCTGGTGGTCCCGTTCCATTCCAGCTACGGCACGTTGGCGATCGGCCTCGGCGCGCTGTCGCTCGACGTCTTGCTCGTGGTGACCGTTACGGCCTTCCTCAAACGCCGGATGAACAAGACCGCCTGGCTATGGCTGCACCGCCTTGCTTACGCCGCGTTCGCGTTGATCTTCTTGCATGCGGTGCTCAGCGGAACCGACTTCAGCGACCCGCTGGTTTCCGCGATCACCTGGGCCGCGGCGGCAATGCTTTTGTTGCTCGCGACGGCGCGAGCGATCTGGGGCCGTCTACCCGCCTGACCTCGTCAACCGGTTTTCGTCGCGGGCCCACCCTCCTCCCGGGCCGGTTCCCACCCCCAACCGGCACGCCGCGGCGTATCGAACGACAAAAAAGCAGCAGCCGCAACCCAGGCTGTTAAGGCGAGACGACCCAGTGCCGCAGCTCGATCACCTTCTGCCTCAGGGCATCCTCGGCCTCGAGCGGCTCGTCGATCTCACGCCGCTCGCGGTGCCATCGCTCCATGGCTAGGTCCAGCTGAGCGGACTGCAGGCGCGCCACTTTGAAGTACGCCCTGAAGCCTCCGCGCTGGAGGGCGCGCAGTCGTTGCTTGAACCGGTGCCAGGGACTGGCGAGAATCGGCACCTCTTCCGGCAGGATCGCGCCTGACCCGGTCGCGGCTTCTTTCCGCAGCTGATCGGCCAGCGCCATCGCCTCGTAGCGGATACCGAAAAGGAGAAGAGCGATCACGGCGAACGTGAAGGGCCCGGTCATGATCAGAGTGCGAAGGTGAATCTCGACCAGCCCGAACAGGGTGTTGTCGATCGGGAAGAACGTGAGCCATGCATCCCACGAGAAATGGGCGGAGATTGCGATCAGAAATCCGCTCAAGATGGCGAAGGCCTTCTGACGTCTCGATGAAAGCTGGCGCGCAACTCCAAGCCCAGCCCCGATGAACGCGGTATAAGTCGCGTGCCCGAAGAACAGGCCGAGGACCTGTCGCGCGTACCACTGGAATCCGGCTGCATACCATCCGAACCCCTCCGGGCTGAAGATGGCGTAAAGGTTCGTCATGTAGGTGACGGACTCCATGAAGTTGAAGCCGAGTCCCACCGCCGCGCCGTAGACGATTCCATCCACGACGTCATCGAAGTCATTGCGCATGACCAGAAAAAGGAGCACCACGGCGATTCCCTTCGCCAGCTCCTCGAGCAGGCCGGCCGAAAACGCAGTTGACGCATCGAGCCCTGGACCCGGGACCAGCGTGCGTACCGCCGTCGACTCCCACAGGCTCTCGCCCCAGATGACGAGACTGGTAGCGACGATAGCTCCCCACGCCGCCGCGACGAGAACCAAACGCCACGGTTCCTTTTCATTGCGGTCCATGCGCCGCACGACCAGAAGACCGAAGGCGGTTGTCGGCAGGCACGCCAATGCGCAGATCGCCGCAACCTCGGGGCCGGCCGCCTGGGTGAAGACGAAAACGTCGACGACCAGCAGCCACAGGAGCACGCCCATCCCGAGCAGGACTCCGGCCCGGATGAGGTGTTTGCGCCGGCTCGCACGATCTCGCGTAAACGCCCTCACGCCGATGTACGTGCCGAGCGAGATCAATGCCACGGCCAGCAAGCCGTAAAGCGACGTGCGGCCTGGGATGCTGTCCAGGTACACGTAGTTGAGGAGGGAGCTCGCGATCAGCGCGAGCACCACGACCGCAGCGATCGCCGCGGCGATCCCGTAACGGCCCGGTCGAAGCCTCGAGTGAGGATTTGCCGCCGGTGGGGTCGTGTAGGCGCCTGTGCTCAAGATCGCTCGACCAGGACGATTCGACGCGCCAGAACCTCGACCGGCAATCCGTCTTTCAGGCGTTCCACGACGAATGTGTAATGACCCGGCAGGTTGTGGTGAAGACCTTGCGGCACCGTTACCCGAACGATCGACGTAGCACCAAGCTCAGCCGGAGTGCTCGGCCCGACCCGACCCACGATGTTGCCGAACGTGTCGTACCACCGCGCGTCGACGCTCAGGTTGTCCGGAAGCCCGGCCCAGCTGACCTCGGCCGCGAATTCCTGGTTGCGGCTGAACGTCGACCTGTCCCCATCGATCAACCCGCCTGTTGCCGGGTCGTACAGGAATACGCCGACGATGCGCGCTTTCACCCCGGTGACCTGTCCTGGGGGTTCGAAGTAAACGAACTCGACGAGGCCGACAGCGAGAATGACTATCGAAACCGTCGCGAAAACGAGAAGCGTGCGGTACAGCGTCTGGAGCTGGTCGTACTGCACTGCCACTTAGGTGGCGCTCAGTCGAATCGATTGGCCGCGCGTTGTCAAGAAAGACGCGCCAGGCCGGAACCTAAGCCTCCGGTGCCGGCTCCTGCGGGCTTGGCGTCCAGATCAAACGCCAGTGCCGGCTCAGGCGGGTAATCGACTTAGATCAGAGGTCGCATCGCTGGTGCGGCGGAGAGGAGTTGAACCTCCACGTCCTTGCGGACACTAGCTCCTGAAACTAGCGCGTCTGCCATTCCGCCACCGCCGCTTTTTGGGGCGAACGGTCAGTATACCCAGCGCCAATCCATACTCTTTTGCCGACAGTGGCTCGACCACGCCTGGCGCAGCTGACGGCCGTGACAGTCGTCGCAACGCTGCTTTTCGCGGGCTGTGGTGGAGCACAGGCGACCATACCGACGCCGACGTCTCACGTCGCGGGTCCCCAGGGTGATACGTGGGCCTCGGAGGGCGTCACGTGGCGGCGGGTCGCTGCGGGAGGACCGTCTCCGCGATACTCGGCGGCGCTCGCTTACGACGCCAAGCACAAGGTCTTCGTCCTGTTCGGCGGTCAGACGGCTAAGGGGTCTTCAGGCGAAACCTGGACCTGGGACGGCACGTCCTGGAAAGCGCAGTCCCCAGCCCACAAGCCTTCGCCGCGGCGGAGCACGGCGATGGCCTACGACCCCGAACGCCAGGTCGTCATCCTCTATGGCGGCCTCATCGAGGATCCGGCTGAGGGCAAGGAACGCGGCGACACCTGGACTTGGGACGGCACCGATTGGACAGAGGTCGATCACGGTCCTGGCGCGCCGGACGTTCGGGAGGGCCTACGCATGGTGACAGCAGAGAACCAGGTGCTGTTGTTCGGCGGACGTATCGGCAACTTGCAGTACTTCGGAGACGCATGGACCTGGAGCGGGAAGGCCTGGTCGAGAGTTGACCAAAACCCATTGCCCGCGGGACGCAGCAACTCCGCGGTGGCCTGGAACCCGGCCGGTTCATCTCTCCTCGTGTACGGTGGCTCAGGCTTGAACGCCTCTGCGGGGCCCGGCGCCGCGGGGATCCCACTAGCCGACGCCTGGTCGTTGAGCGGGGGAATCTGGACTCAGCTGAAAGGTGCGGGTCCCCCCGCCCTATCGCTCGCGAGCTCGATCTGGGACCGCAAGGGAAACCGCTGGATGGTTCTGCTGGGCATCAGCTGCCCAAATCCGACTGACGCAGCCTGGGCCTGGGACGGCAGCGCGTGGTCGAAGCTCGCCAGCCCCGGCATATCGGCGCGTTGGGGCGCGGCCTCGGCCGAGACGCCGGACGGCCGAGCGCTTCTTTTCGGCGGCGATGATCAATCAGGCTGC
>DATHDR010000127.1:0-10865 GCA_035318965.1 Verrucomicrobiia bacterium
CCACTGGAACCGATGAATCCCGCCACGCCCGACGCCCATTGGCGCGGCCCCCACTCGCGGGCCACCCGGGTGATCACGACTCGCATCAGCTCCGGCCGATTGGCGAAGTCGACCTCCGACAGCCATCTCCGAACGCTCACATCGTCGCCGGCGCCCATCCGGCTCTGAATTGAGACGGCGCCGGTGCACCCGACGTGGTAGAGCAGAGCCAGGTAGTAGGTGTCGGAGAGGTCGTCTCGGGACCAGCCCGCCAGACGCGCGAGCCGGACCGAATACAGGGCGTCGCGAAGAGCGCTTTCCGCGGGCACGTCGTGAGCCAGGTCGCTCGCGAGCGAAACAGTCGCCAACAGCTCGGCGAGCCGGACGCCGCGATTGGCGAGCGAGGAGGATTCGTCTTTTCTACTTCCCATCGAGGTTGACGCACCTGTACCACACGCCCAGGCCTAAAGATCGACCGAACGGTTGATGCGAGTCGCCGCGCCCGCCCCTACGTTGCAGCCATGCAAACAACAACTTCGTCCCAAGCCTTCGTCGATCAGCTGGCAGCGCGCAACTTCGAACATCTGGCCGACACTCTGGCGCCGGACGCGGTGGCCCGGCTGTCACTGCCTCGTGGAGTTCAGGAGGCAGCTGGAGCGGACGCAATCGCACGTCGCTTCGAGGGCTGGTTTGGTGGCGCCAGCCAGTTCACCGTGCTGTCGACCGCCAACCAGCCGGTGGGCGAGAGGCGCCTGTTGCAGTGGCGGTTCCGTCTCAGTCGAGATGGGCGGTCGACCGAGGTAATCGAACAGGTCGCGTTCGCGGACGTAGGGCCGGACGGCATCTACCGCCTCGACCTGCTGTGCTCAGGCTTTCTGCCGGATGCCGAGTTGACGGAAGAAACAGCCCAGGCATGCGATGTGCCTATGGACCGTGCAGCTCGGCACTAACTTCGCTCCACCAGTGACACCGTTTGTCTACCAATCACCCCAACCGCCACCTCTCCACGTCGATGGTGATGAAGTCAGGGAAAGGCAGAACCCAGCCGTACTCCTGAATTGACGTCTTCACGCGGCGTTTTGATGTGTACGGGATGCCGTTGGACACTCCGTGCTCAAAGACGACGTTGGCGACTCGGGCGCCGGGAGTGGCTGCCACAGGCGTGTAGTCGTTGCGCCTCAGGAGGCCGGTCTTGGTGTCAAACCAGAATCGCTGGATGCGGCTGTGTACGGGCAGGTTGGTTCCGAAGTCGGCTTGTAGCAATCCGTCACCGAGCTCTGTCCATTCGATGTCAGCTCGCGTCAGCAGATAGGGAAACGTGTAGTAGCCCCAAAAGGCGTAGCCGAGGAAGTACACAAGGTTTAACCGGTCCCACTGTGTGGTGAGGCCGGCATTCTGGAGATGCTCCCGGGCGTCGGCGCGCTGCGCGAGAATCCTGCCATCCGGCGCCACGATCATCACGCTGAAACCGTCCAGCACACCGATGTCGCCGGATTCGTCTACGGGTTCGATGACGGTGTGGGGACGCGGAACGTCAACCGTGATCCTAGCGTGGGCCGGGATGTTGATGGCCTTGAGCTGAAACAGAAGTCCGCCCACGGTCACCGTGCTCTCCACAACGCTCGCAGCCTTCCAGAGTGCCTCTCCGCCGTAGGCCGCCAGCGCTCTGGCTGCGGTCGGGGACAGCCCACCGGGAGGCGAAGGTTTCGGGTTGAGCTGTGAGCCCTGATTGAGGGCTGCAGGGGTCAACGTATTCTCGTACACCGTAAAAAGTGCGTAGCTCGCGAGCAACGCGACCAGCAAAATGAGGATTGCTGCGACAACTCTGAAGAGGGTGGACCTCGGCCTTCTCCGCGGGACTGTTGTGCCGGCGCCGGTCATAAAACCGACTGTAGAGCTCTGTTGCGAACTCGGATCCGGCGTTAGCCGAAGGTGCAGTCGAGGGTGACCTTTTCCAGGGCGCTCTCGAGAACGGCGAGCTCCTGAGCATCTCCGCGCGGGCCTGGCATCTCTTTCACGACCAGCTGGTCCAGGAGACCGGCGGCGTCAAGCTTGGTCACTGGTTGCGTATGCAATAAATTCGCCAGATCTGGAGTACTTGCAGGTGCAAGTATATCTCAAGGGAGGCGATTTTCAGATGATCAGCGAACTCGAGCCCAGCCTCGATCCATCAATCACCCGCCGGTTTGGAAGCCTGGCGGATGACGCCAGCGTCAAGCGGGCGACCGCCGCCCTCGAGGCGAATGGAATCAAAGTGCTTCGCGCCGCCAACGCCGCCGAAGCAAAAGAGATCGTCCTCGGTCTCATTCCCGATGGCGCGCAGGTACATCACGGCGCATCGCAATCGCTTGAGGTGTCAGGCATCATCAACGCGGTTGAAAATTCGGGTCGTTACAAGCACCTTCGGCCCAAGCTGGGGAGCATGGACCGCAAGACCCAGGGTGACGAGATCCGCCGCCTTGGCGCGGCGCCTGACGTGATGCTCGGCAGCGTCCATGCAGTGACCGAGACCGGCTCGTTGATCGCCGCATCGATGGGCGGCAGCCAGCTCGGTCCGTATGTCAGCGGCGCCGGGCGAGTCATCCTGGTCGTTGGGACGCAGAAGATCGTGCCTGACCTGGAGGAAGGCCTCCGCCGAGTCAACGACTACGCCTTTCCTCTCGAAGATGCCCGTGCCCAGCTCGCCTATGGGATACGCAGCGCCGTGAACAAGGTGCTGATCATCAACCGCGAGATCGTCCCGGGGCGCATCGCCGTCGTTTTCGTCGACGAAGTTCTGGGCTTCTAGCCCAAGCAAGGAGGTACTCGCCATGGCTACCCAAATCGACACCAAGCAGCGCGAAGTCGTCCTCGTCGAGGACGCCCACATCCGGCCGATGATGGGCAACCAGGTCCTCGAGTCATTGCCATCCAGGCACATCCCGTACTCGCTGGTGGACCCATACATCCTGATCCACGAGGCTGAGGTCACGGTCGATCCGAAGCAGCCCGCTCAGGACACCACGCACCCGCACCGCGGATTCGACAACATGTGGTACGCGATCACGGGATCGTCGAGCACGGGCCACAGCACCGGGCCCGGTGGCGCGTTCGAGCGAGCGCGGCTGGACGAAGGATCACTCCTTTTTATCCGAACGGGCCGAGGTGTCTACCATGCGGAAGGACTCGGCGATGACGAGCGCCGCGAAGGCAAGGCCACCTCCATGCGCGGCCTCCTGTTCTGGGTCAACCTGGCGCGCAAGGACAAGAATGTCGAGCCATTCGCGAAGGTCGTGCCGCCAAAAGACGTACCCGTCAGAAATGAGGGCGACGCGACCATTCGAGTGCTGGTCGGCGAGGGCTCAACTGTTGAGCTCGGAAACCCGGGGCTGATCCTGGACGTCGAACTGCCAAAGGGCGGAAAGGTGAGCATCCCCGTCCAGGCCGGTTTCAACGGTCTGGTCCACATGCTGGAAGGGGATGCCACCTTCGGCGCCAACCGAAGCAAGGCGAAGCGCGGGCAGATCGCCGTTCTGGGACCGGGTGGTGTGCTTGCCGTGGACGAAGCTCAGCCGGGAACGCGGTTCGTGCTCATGGCGGGGAAGCCCTACGGCGAGCAGCCGGTCTACAACGGACCGTTCGTGGACTAGCGGCGTCCCAGGGGTGAGTCCTAGTGGATGTCGCGGGCCTGGAGCAAGGCGAGGATCTTGTTCTGACCTTCGAGGATCTGGACCGACTGCGCGGCCAGCGTGTGGATGGCCACAAGCGTTTCGTGGTCGGTTTCTGCCCGGGCGTCGCTCGCTGCCGCCTGGACATTCTGGCCGACCATGATGGCGACCATCGCGAGGGCCTGGAAGATGCCGCCGACGATTAGCAGCATGAGCGCGAACGGGTAGGGATCGAAGCTGAGCGGGCCCAGCTTCGAGAGCAGTATCCAGCCTCCGATGAACACCATAAGGAAGTAGAAGAACCACATGTTGCCCACGCTGTTGGTGATCAGCAGGGCGAGCCACTTATTGAAGCCCGTATGAGGATGCACGTCGTTGTTGTGGATTAGCTTGTGTTTCATACGGCACAGCATCCAGCAACGGAATCCGGATATCCGAGCGCGTGACATTTCGGCCGCGCCACCGGGTCGCCTGATTCCCGCATCCGACAGTCCTATACGTCTTTCGTCGCGCGAACAAAGCCGCATAGGACTGGCGAATGCGGGTTTGATGACACTTTTCCAATGCCAGGGTCGTTACTAACATCGATGGCGCGGATCAAGATGGTCGACGAGTCCGAGGCCAACGGTCAGCTGGCGGAGCTCTATGCGGCTGCCAAAGCACGCAGCCCGATCGGAATCGTCGCTCCCATCCTCCAGACGATGAGCCTCCGGCCCGACTTCCTCGCCGCCATCGACGCCGCCTCGCGCCTGCATTTCACCGACGGGGCGCTCACTCGTGCCCAGCACGAGATGATCGCCTCCTACGTCTCAGCTCTCAACCGCTGCCGGTATTGACTGAGCTCGCATACGTGGTTCCTGCAGTTGCAGGGCAAGCAGTTCGAGGGGGTGGCGGATGCGCTCCGCGACGGTGACCTCGACGCCGCCGGCCTCGCCCCGCCTGAACGCCTGTTGCTGGAATTTGCCGGCACGATAAGCCGGGCGGCCTACCGGGTGACAGACGAGCAGGTCCAGAGTTTGCGCGAGGTGGGCTGGACCGATGAGCAGATCGCTGAGGCTGTCTATGTGGCCGCCCTGTTCAGTCTTTTCGTCCGGCTCGCCGACACGTTCGGCATCGAGCCGCCGCCTTCTTACGAACCAAATGGCATCCCTGGAGCTGTGACTCGGGACGCAGGGCCAGACGCCACGAGCTAGGGCGCAGCGGCCAGGTCGGTGTAGTCGTTGATGATGGGGTTGCTGGGATTGGTCGGGTGGTTGTCCTGCAGTCCCCAGCTCTTGGCGTACACGGAGCTTGTCTGCGAGACCACGTTGCCGGATGCATCCCTCGTGGTGAAGGTGGCGGTCCCGTACAGGCTGACCCCGACCAAGCGCGCAGCCTGGCTGCTGAACTTGGGCAGATAAAGTCTCAGGCTGACCCGGTCGAAGCTGTAGGTCTTCGTGATGCTCTTCCCGTCTGCGATGTCCTGGTTGATGACCTCGACGAATTCCTTGAGACCATCGCCGCTCGCGCCACTCTCCGCCAGCTTCAAGTCGTGGGCGCGACGCGCCTCTGATTCGATGATGAGGTCGAGCACCATGTCATGGGCCATCCTGGCGGCGGCCTGCGGTGTCATGGATGGGTCGAACGACGTCACGTTCGAATCGATGCTCACGGAAGGAATCGCTGGCAGGATCCACACACGCGCCGACGCGGAGCCCGGCCCTGAAGTCCCCGAAGGTGGCAGGGCGGTGCTCCCGGAGTCAGATACCCAACCTGCGATGGAAGGCCCTGTGCCCGCAGCAAGGGTGACAGTTGGCGTTGAGCCGTCGGCGAGCCCTGCGGCAGCCTGCGGGCCGTGGGTCGACAGGTCGGCGGCAACCGGTATGGATCCGACGAACAACATCGCAACGGCAAAACCGACGGGCAGGCGCCAGCCGAAGTGGAAGAAATCGCGAGCCCGTCTGACGCCGTCCACTTGAAACGGAGCAAGGAAGCTGACAAGTGCAAATCGCATTGCGCAGGCGATGACCAGGCTCGCGAGGATTGCTGTCTTGGTCCAGAACTCAAGAGTCGTAGGGCCGAGCAACAGCACTGCCAGCAAAGCGACGCCAATCCCGAAGACGACTCTGGCCAACGGGCTTTCCGGCACGGTCCTTGGGTCGGGGACCATGAACAGCGCGAAGATCAGTATCTCCGGCGACGTGACGAGGATCTGCCAGAGATCTTGCCCGCACATCGGCGTCACGTGCCAGCTCGCGACCATGCAGTGGTCCGGCACCGGAGCAAGCGCGAGTGCGGTGAACGCGGCGAATGCGACCATGAAACCCAGCACCAGACCCAGCAGCCGAAGCTCCCACGCGATCAGCAGCCCGCCAATGATCAGGATCGCGTAGGTCACGATCATCCACGGACCCATCGGTATCCACCACAGGTCGAGCGGCTCTGTGTACTTCGGGCCGAGAACGACGAATGCGATGACCAGCGCGACGTTGGACGGGTTGAAGATATGACGTCCCTTCCACCGGATCAGGTATTTCGAGGCCATCCCGAGCGCCACCACGCCGATGAAGATCCAGATCCCCCGGGTGCTCCACCACTGGCCGTGGAGAGTCCCCGGGACTCGCAGGATGAAGGCGGTGCTGTTTCCGGTCAGAAGGCCGCTGGCCGGCCATATGATCGCCTTGTCCTTGAAGAAGGTGACCACGAACTCGATCAGGGCGCCGGCTGCAAGGCACGCCAGGATCTGAGCAATCGAGAGTCGAAAACCGAGGACGGTTTGGCCGAGCACCTGGAGGGTCAGCAGCACCGCCGCCACGTGCAGCCGGGGGTCGCGGAGGCTGGGCAGGATGACCGGGTAAGCCCGGCCCCGAATGAGGACCGTCCTTCGCCTCGGCCCACCCGGACGCGCACGGCTGGAATCGGCCGGGATGCCTATCCCTTGCGGAGGCGCTGCGTCGGTGCTCGCCACGGTCGGGTAACGGTCATAGTATGCAACCCGTTACAGAGGCGAGCGAGGTGGCAACTTCCGGTCCATTTTTGAAGGCGAGGCACGGTGCGCTGGCCCTCGTGGCCGGAGCCGTAGCCCTCGCCGCGTTGTCTGCTTGCGACCCCACCTTCGCCATCGGGCAGCCAACCACGCGGGCGCTCGAGAACGGCGCCGTCGCCAGCCTGGACGCAGCCAAGAGTTTCAGGATCCGGGGCACATACACCGACCGGTCGACAACCCTGACCTTGCCTGCGAGCTCCGCCCGAACCACTCCCGCCGATGTCCGCATAGCTCTCGATCTGCAGATGGTGAGGCCGAACATCCTGCACGTGGTGGTCAGCGCGGCCGATGTGAAGCTGGAGGCGATCGTCCTGGGTAGCGACACCTACTTTCGCGGAAACCAGTTCCTCAGTCAGCACATGGGCGGCGATCCACTTTCGCGGAACCTGGTCAGAGTGGCCGGAAACTCCTGGTGGAAGGGGTCGGCCGGCAACACACCGAGCCTGCCGGACCTGACCAATGGAGCCACCTTCCGGGCTACCTTCCTTGGGACGGCCGTAACGCAGCGCTCCGACCACGTTTCGGTCGATGGGGTCGACTCGGTCGGTCTGTCCGGCCCTAGAGCCGATGTGTTCATCGGTGCCAATCCTCCCTACCGCGTGCTTCGGGTGCGCATCAAGAAGGGCGTCGTGATCGACGGCATCACCGATGGCGACCTCCGGTTCGACAGCTTCGATCAAGACTTCCAGATCGCGGCGCCCAGCGACGTCATTGATTTCTCCAACCTTTCCACGCTCCCTCCCATCTACACCGTGGTGTCTGTCGACACCTCGGGTTGCGCCTCGCCGTGCGCCGTGTCGGCGCTGCTCAAGAATCTGGGCGGAGCGAGCGGCGCCCTGGCGCCGTCGACCGTGACGTTCACCATGACCGACCCAGCGTCAGGAAAGGTGCTCGCCGGCTGCCAGGCGCGGGTTCAGCCCGACGTCGGCTACAACTCCACAACCACCGTGGCATGCACCATGAGCAGCGTCGACGGCCAGCCGGTAAGCGCCGCGATCGTCACTGCTACGGCTGACAACCCAGGCCACGCCTGAGCTCGCCGCAGCGCGTCAATTTCTTGAAGTCCGGCGGTCTTAAGCGATAGGGTTTGAGGTGCGGCCGCTCTTGCGGCCAAATGGGGGGTTGGCGGGGGACGCATGTCCCGCCGTCGGAGGAGGACATAGCCATGGAAATTGGCGGGTCTTTGCCTAAGCAATCGGTGCCACCCCTGGAGGTGGCGGCGGGGGACGAGGTCCACTGGGAGGGCCTCGAGGAGACCCCGGAGTTCAAGGAGCTGGTTCGGGCGCGCTGGCGTTTTGTCGCCCCGGCGACGGTGTTCTTTCTGGCTTACTACTTCGCGCTCCCGCTGAGCAACGGCCTTTTTCCGTCGGTGATGCGTACTGAAGTCATCGGACACATCAACCTGGCCTACCTGTTCGCGCTGTCGCAGTTCGTGATGGCCTGGCTGCTGGCCTACTTCTACATCCGCCAGGCCACTCGGGTCTTCGACCCACTGGCGGAAAAGGTCCGCCAGCGGGCGGGCCGGGGGCGATAGCGATGAGTATCACCCTCACCCTTTTCCTGATCGTCGTCGGTATCACGCTCGTGATCACCGCCTGGGCTGCCCGCCGTACGAAGACGACCGTCCAGTTCTGGGCGGCCGGCCGCACGATCAAGGGCTGGCAGAACGGCCTCGCCATCGCCGGCGACTACATGAGCGCCGCTTCATTCCTGGGCATCGCCGGCTTGATCGCGTTCAACGGCTACGACGGCTTCATGTACTCCGTCGGCTGGCTCGTCGCCTACCTGACGGTGCTCTTTTTGATCGCCGAGCCGATGCGCAACACCGGCAAGTACACGATGGCTGACGTCCTGGCCTATCGGATGTCGCCGGTGCCGGTGCGGTCCGCCGCGGCCTTCTCCACCGTAGCCGTGAGTGCGGCATACATGATGGCCCAGATGATCGGCGCGGGAAGCCTGATCAAGATCCTTCTACCGGACCTGGACAAGAACCTGAGACCCTATTTCGACTGGGCCATCTTCGGGACCAAGCTGGACCCTTCGATCGCTCTGGTCGGCCTGATGATGATGGTCTACGTCATCGCCGGCGGCATGGTGGCGACCACGTGGGTGCAGATCGTCAAGGCGGTCCTCCTTATGGGAGGCGCCATCCTCCTCAGCCTGCTGGTCCTCTTCTACTTCAACTTCAACTTCCTCGCCTTCTTCGACAAGATCTACGCGGTCAAGGACTCGGTCACCAAGCTGCCGTTCACTAGCCCCGGCATCCTCTATCCCTACGGCAAGGCGACGATCTGGGGGGTCGACAAGGCCCTGGTCGAGAACGTTTCGCTCGGCATGGCTCTGATCCTCGGCACCGCCGGCCTGCCACACATCCTGATGCGCTTCTTCACCGTACCCAACGCCAAAGCAGCGCGCAGCTCGGTCGCGTGGGCGATGGGGCTGATCGGCTCCTTCTATGTGATGACGACCTTCCTCGGCTTCGGCGCGGCGGCCCTGATCGGCAAGGCCAACATCTGCGCCCAGGTCGTATCGGGCTTCAAGTGCGCGCCCGGGCTGAAGCCGAACAACAACATGTCGATGCCCCGGCTCGCCGACTTTTTAGGCACCCATTTCTTCGGCACCACTGGTGGCGAGTTCCTGCTCGCCTTCATCGCGGCAGTCGCCTTCGCGACCATCCTGGCCGTGGTCGCCGGCCTCACGCTGGCTGCGTCCAGCGCGTTCTCGCACGACTTCTACGTCGGCGTGGTTCGGACTCACATGTTCCACGGGACGGTGAGCGAGCGTGAGCAGGTGCTCGTCGCCCGCATCACGGCCGCCCTGGTCGGGCTGCTCTCGATCTGGCTCGCCGCCAAGGTCGGGGCAACCGCCAACGTGGCGGCGCTTGTGGCCGGCGTCGCGTTCGTCATCGCCGCGTCGGCGAACCTGCCGGCCATCCTGTTCACGTTGTTCTGGAAACGGTTCAACACATGGGGCGCCGTGGCCTCCCTTGTTGGCGGCACCGTCGTCACCGTCTGGCTGGTCGCGGTCGGGCCCGGGTGGACCCTGCCGGCCGTGGCACACCCTGAATTCCCACTGCAGAACGTGGGCATCGTCGCCATCCCGGTCGGCTTTGTCCTCGCAATCGTCGGCACGCTCATCGGCGACCTGGCCAAGGCGGACAAGCTGGCCGAGCTCAAGTTCCACGAGATCGACGTTCGAGCCCAAACTGGAGTTGGCGCAGAAACCAGCCCGGTGGCGGTCTGACCTTTAGAACCGGAGGTCGGGGGCGGCCGGCGCCGCCCCCGCTGCCGGCCTCACAGCAATGAACGGCAGCGAGATTCTCGCGCTCACCCTACTTGCAATCGCCTGCCTCTTCGCAGCCGGGATCCTGTTCCGCTCCTGGCGGAAAAGGCGGACCCGGCAACCTCTTCTCGCGGCAATCATTGTCCTCGCGATCGGCGCTGTCGCCATTGTGCTCACCTTGGTGGGAGCGGTGCCGTACAGGACGGCCGTTGGTGCTGGATTCATTGCCGCTCTGATCGCGGTGCTGGTCTCGGCAAGGACCGAGCGCGCCCAGCGCTAGTTACGCGACTTCTGCCGTCACTTTCTAGGCGCGGCGATCTTGTCGAGTCGGGCGCCGGCTTCGGCCAACGGCCCAAAACCATGGCGGATCTGACCGCGCCGTAGCCTTATTCGTATGGCGGTGCTGGTTTGTGACGTCGGTCCGCGGGACGGGCTGCAGAACGAATCCAAAACGCTCGAGCCTGCTCTTCGCGCGGAGCTGTGCGATCGACTTGCTTCCGCGGGGCTGAAGCGGGTGGAGGCGGCCAGCTTTGTCAACCCGAAGCTCGTCCCCCAGATGGCTGGGGCGGAGGAGGTGATGGCGGCGCTACACCGTAAGCCGGGAACGACATACGCCGGGCTGGTTCTCAACGAACAGGGTTATGAACGCGCTGTGGCGGCCGGCGTCGACGAGGTGCACTACGCGTTCTCGGCGACGGATGAGTTCGGACGCCGCAATCAGAACGCGACCACCGAAGAAGGCCTCAAGACCGCCCTGTCGCTGGTAGCCCGCGCCCGCAGCGACCGTATGCCGATCACCGTGACGCTGAGCGTTGCCTTCGGCTGTCCCTTCGAAGGGCCCGTCCCCGCCGAACGGGTCCTTCACATCGTCGAGCGCTTGATGGCGGTGCCCCCTGACTAGATCTGCCTTGCCGACACGATCGGGGTCGGCG